>DASUUK010000032.1 GCA_036374135.1 Euzebyales bacterium | reverse complement strand
CCGCGATCACCCGCGCAGCCAGCGTCCGATAACTGTCGCCGTACGCGTCGAGGCCGGCTGGGACCGAACAGCACAACGGCAGCAGACATCAACTGCATCTCCACAGCCGTCGACGTCGACGACATGACACGGCTCGCCGGCACGCTCGACGGTGACGTCCGCGCCATCAGCATCTGACTTCACCCGCCCACACCGCCTCGTCGCCGCCCGGCCGGCGGCGTGAAGACGGCAACAAGAGCGCTCCCGAACGGGCGGACGGTCTCCTGCCGCGAGGCGAGATATCCCCAGCTCAGCACGTTGCATCACAGGCGTCGCCGGGCGATCGGTGGACTGAACGACATGAGCGACCGCGATGCCCACCCGCCCTTGTGGGGGATCTCCAGGGCCAGCGGGGAGCCCGGCGAGGACGACCTGCGTCAGGCGGTCGCCGATGACAGCTGGGAGCTACGTCGTCGCCTGAGCTCGTTTGCTGGCATTCCTGCGGCTGCAGCGGCACGCACCCCCGATGCGTTGCCGGACATTGGCACGGCACTCCACCGACTGCACGCTGCACGGCGCTCGGCCGGGATGCCCGAACTCGACGACGACGAAGGTCTGGCCCTCGGCGTTCGACTGGCCCGCGAAGCCCGCGAGGAGCTCGCTGCGCTCGACCGCTAGGAAGATCTGGCCGTCTTCCTCGCCCAAATCTGGCGTGTCGGCACACCTTAGATCGACCCAGCGCTGCGGCATCCGCTGACGGCCGACGACGATCGGGCGGACGACTTCGTCGTGGCCCTTGCCCAATGGAACAGCGCGCTGCTCGTCACCGGCGACAGCCGGCTGCTCAAGCTCGATCCCCACCGAGCATCGTCACGCCACGCGAGTTCCTCGACATGTGCGAAGCGAGGTTCTGACCCCGAACCAATGGACGATCAGTTCCGGTTCTTCGCTCGCGCGTGGCCTGCGGAAACGCGCCTCGGCACTGCGCCCCGCCCGCCATGGGAGGTGCAAATCCTCTTATCGCCCACCAGCGGCCTCACGGCCAGCACATCGAACGGTCGCACCCTTACGGTGCGGCGTTCGCCGCTTCACGGGCGTAGGTAGGCTCGTCACCCGCCGCGTTTCGCGCGGACAGAGCCAGGGCCCATCGTGGCCGTGCGTGATCGTCGGGGGCTGGGCGGGCCGGAGTCCGGGTGTCAGGTGGTGCGCGGTCGGGCGATCTCGCCCGGGGCGTGGCGGTGACGGTCGGTGTCGTGGCCGTCGGCGCCTGCGATCTCGTCGGCGACGTCGCGTGCGGTCTCGGTGACGTGGCGGGCTACCTTGCAGGGCCTGGTGGTCGTCGGCGGTCTTGAAGCGCTTGCGCGCCCTGCGGGTTCCGGTGGCGGCCTCGGCCTCGTCGGCGGTGGCAGGTCAGCTGGGTGATCGCGACGCGGTGGATCGCGATGCTCACTGTCAGTCGCCTCCACCGGTTCTCTCGACGGTCGGCGGGCGTGGCCGTGACTGGTCAGCGGGTGATGCTCGTGTCGGTGTCGGTGGGGGTGCTGGTCCAGGAGGCGAGGAGGTCGAGAGCGCGGGCGGTCGGTGAGGCGGGTTCGGCAGCGTAGAGCGTGAGCGTGAGGCCGGGGTCGGAGATCATGTCGACGCTCTCGTAGGCGAGCTCGAGATCGCCGACATCGCAGTGGTGGAAGTGCTTGGTTCCGGCGCCGTGGTAGCGGACGTTGTGGGTGCTCCAGCGGCGGCGGAAGTCGTCACTTCGGGTGGACAGCTCACCGACGAGGTCGTGAAGGTCCTTGTCGTGCGGGTCACGGCCGGCTTCGGTACGCAGGATCGCGACGCAGGTGTCGGCGGCACCCTCCCAGTCGGAATAGAAGTCGTGCGCGGCGTCGAGGTCGAGGAAGGTGAAGCGGGCGAAGTTGGGCTGGTCGCCGACCGTGGCGTCGTAGACGGAGGCATACATGGCGCGGCCGAGGTGGTTGGTGGCGAGCAGATCCATCCGGCCGTTGCGGACGATCGCCGGGCCACTGAACGCGTCGAGCACCCATTGCAGGCCCGGCCGGGGCGTCCAGCGCGTGCTGGGGCGGCGGCGGGGTCGCATCCCGGCGCTGGTGCCGTCGGCGGCATGGGCGAGGTGGAACAGGTGGGCCCGTTCGGCGTCGTCGAGCTGCAGCGCGCGTGCGAGCGCATCGAGGACGGAGGCGGAGACGCCGCCGATCGCGCCGCGCTCGAGCTTGGCGTAGTACTCGACGCTGATGCCGGCCAGGACGGCGACCTCACCCCGGCGCAGCCCCGGCACCCGGCGGTTGCCGACGTCTGGCAACCCGGCCTGCTGCGGGGTGATCTTCGCGCGCCGCGAGGTCAGGAACTCGCGGACCTCGTCACGGCTGTCCACGGCCTCTACGGTACGACCGACGCACGCGGCGTGGGATGCCCTGCCAGTGCACCTCTCCACAGGGACTTCTTCGCCGAGTGATGAGAGGGTTGACTGGCTGTACGTGGTCGGGTGGCAGCCCCGGACCCGTTTGCCAACTGATCTGTGAGGAGTGCTGTGCCATGCGCGTCGCCGTCATGACCGCCCCCGGCGAGGTTCGGATCGAGGACCGGCCCGAGCCGACCATCGTGGAGCCGAGATGCGATCATCCGGTTGTCGGCGACCTGCATCTGCGGGTCGGACCTGTGGCCCTACTGGGGCATCGAAGCCCTCGACGGGCCCCGCCCGATGGGGCACGAGTACGCCGGCATCGTCGAGGATGTCGGTCCCGAGGTCACCAGCATCAAGCCGGGCCAGTTCGCGGTCGGGTCATTCTTCGCCTCGGACAACACCTGCGAGATCTGCCGGGCCGGATACCACTCCTCCTGCATCCACCGCCAACCTGGCGCTCCCGATGGCGCACAGGCCGAGCTGACGCGGGTGCCGCTGGCCGACGGAACCCTGGTCGCCACCCCTGACGTCCCCGACGCCGACCTGGTCCCGGATTTCCTTGCCGCCTCCGACGTCCTGGGCACCGGCTGGTTCGCAGCCGTCGCCGCCGAGGCCGGGCCCGGCAAGACCGTCGCGGTGGTCGGCGACGGCGCCGTCGGGCTGCTCGGCGTGCTCGCCGCCAAGGAGCTCGGCGCCGAGCGGATCATCGCGATGAGCCGCCACGAGCCGCGGCAGAAGCTGGCCCTGGAGTTCGGCGCCACCGACATCGTCACCGAACGCGGCGACGCCGGCATCCAGCAGATCAAGGACCTGACCAACGGCCTGGGCGCGCACTCGGTGATCGAGGCCGTCGGCACCCAGGAGTCGATGATGCAGGCCATCGGCTCCACCCGCCCCGGCGGACACGTCGGCTACGTCGGCGTTGCCCACGAGGTCTCCCTGCCCGGGATGGAGCTGTTCTTCTCCCACGTCCACCTGCACGGCGGCCCCGCGCCCGTCCGCCGCTTCCTGCCCGACCTCGTCGACCGGATCTGGAACCGTCGGATCAACCCGGGCAGGGTGTTCGACCTGGAACTGCCGCTCGACGAGGCCGCGGAAGGCTACGCCGCCATGGACGAGCGCCGCGCCATCAAGGTCCTGCTGCACCCCTGATCCGGCGGCGTTGGCCGACGGCGAACCCGAACGGAGGACGACATGGCGGAGACGGATAGTGATCGGTTCGCGGGGAA
The DNA here is from genome assembly GCA_036374135.1 of Euzebyales bacterium. Classification (NCBI taxonomy): domain Bacteria; kingdom Bacillati; phylum Actinomycetota; class Nitriliruptoria; order Euzebyales; species Euzebyales bacterium. The sequence goes on along the minus strand of DASUUK010000032.1, from coordinate 18,131 downwards.
GGTCGCGTTCGTCACCGGGGCCGGCGGCGGGATCGGGCGGGCGACGGCGTTGGCCTTCGCCGCCGAGGCGGTACCTGGTGCCGTTCGAGCTCGCCGTCACCGAGGGCCGGACGCTGGGCGTCATGACGGGCTACAACCGCCTCAACGGCCGCTACTGCACCGAACAGCGGCGGCTGCTGACCGACGTCCCTGCGCGGCGAGTGGGGCTTCGACGGGTTCGTCACGACCGACTGGGTGGCCGGCGCGGACACGGTCGCCTCGGCCGACGCGGGACTCAACGTCGAGATGCCCGCCGGTGACCGGGCCTACGGCTCGGCGCTGGCCGCCGCGGTCCGCGACCGGCAGGTGGACCTGGAGACCCTCGACGTGCTCGCGGGACCGTCCTGTCGACCTTCGAGCGCATCGGCGCGTTCGACGACGTCCCGGCGGGTGAGGAGTCGATCGACCTGCCCGAACACCGGCCCTTGGCCCGCAGAGCGTCGGCGGAGTCGATGGTGCTCCTGCGCAACGCGCCGGTCGGCGACACCTCGCTGCTGCCGCTGGCGGTGGACGAACTCGCGTCGATCGCGATCATCGGCCCGAACGCCGCGCGGGCACAGATCATGGGCGGCGGATCGGCCAACCTGCGGCGTTCTCGGTACGGGCGAAGGCCACGTTCGCCCTAGTGCACGATCCCGGAGCGCGACACCGGAGGTGAGGCACCTCAGCGGTTGGTCCAGTCGACCCAGTGGACCCCGGTCGCGGCGAGGTATCCGGAGGTGGCACGACCGAGCGTGGGATAGAAGTGCTCGTCGCCGATCCGCTCGTAGAGCCCGTACGTACGCAACCTGTCCTTCACCGGGCCCTTCAGCTCGGCGAACACGAGCCTGATGCCACGGCGGTCGAACTCGTCGAGGATGTCGCCGAGCATCTCCGCGGCGGTCGTATCGATGTCCGTCACCGGCTCGGCGGCGAGGACGACCCAGCGCAGAGGGCCATCGGCCGATCGCATCACCCGGGCGAGCTGGCGCTCGAAGTGCCCTGCGTTCGCGAAGAAGATCGGCGCGTCGAACCGGAAGATGATCAGGCCGGGGATCTGGGCCGCCTCGGGATGCCGTTCGACGTCGTGGTAGCCACGGCGTCCATCGATTCGTCCGAGCACCGCGTCGTGGGGACGCCAGGCGCGACGTACGAAGTCACCGAGCGACAACGCGATGGCGATGCCGAGCCCTTCGATGACACCGACGAGGGTGACGCCCAGCAGCGCGGCGAGCGACAGGACGAACTCGGAACGGCGCACGTCCCACAGCCACCGCATCTCGGCAAGGTCGAACAGCCCGAACGACGCGACGACCACGATGGCCGCAAGCGTCGCGGACGGCAGGTCGGCGAGCAGATCGTGTGCCAGGACGAGGAGCCCGACGATGCCGATCGCCCCGATGACGCCCGTGAGCTGGGTCTTCGCACCGATCGAGCTCGCGACGGCGGTGCGCGACGAGCTCGCGCTCATCGGGAAGCCCTGGAACGCGCCCGCGGCCAGGTTGGCGGCGCCGAGCGCCATGATCTCGCGGTTCGGATCGACCGGCTCGCCGAGCTTGGCAGCGAAGGTCGTCGACAACGCCGCGGTGTCGGCGAGGGCGACGATGGCCACACCGACCGCCGCGACGCTGAGCGTGGCGAGATCACCGATCCCGATCCGTGGCAGCGCCGGGGCCGGCAGGCCGGCCGGCAGCGCACCGACCACCGGGATCCCGTCCGCCGCGAGCTCGAGCGTGGCGACCAGCGCCGTCGCGACGACGGTCGCGATCAGCACGCCGGGGATCCGCGGTGACACCCGCGGCGCGACGAGCATCACCACCAGCGAGCTGACGCCCAGGGCGGCGGCAACCATGTTCACCCGCCCCCCGGCGACACCGGCGATGACGGCGGGCACGTCGGCGATGAACCCGTCGGCAGCGACCGAGAATCCCAGCAGCTTGGGCAGTTGGCTCACGAGCACCACAACGGCGATGCCGTTGATATAGCCGACGCGTACCGGTTTGGACAGCAACTCGGTGATCGCGCCCAGTCGGGCGACACCGGTGGCGAGACAGATGGTGCCGGTCAGCAGCGCGAGCATGGCGCCCAGCGCAACCGCGCGCGCGGCATCACCGGCCGCCAGCGGCACGACGGCCGCTGCGATCAGGGGCGCGAGCGCGGAGTCCGGTCCCAGCACGAGCAGGCGCGACGGCCCGAACACGGCGTAGGCGGCGAGCGCGAGGACGGTGGTGTACAAGCCCGTCACCGCTGGCAGCCCGGCGAGCTCTGCGTACGCCAGGCCCTGCGGTACCAGCAGCGCCGTCAGCGCCAGGCCGGCGACGACATCGGTGGCCAGCCACTCACGGCGATAGGTCCTGATGACGTGCACGCCCGGCCAGCCGGCAACGGTCCGGCGCACCCTCCGCCAACCGATCGACCTTGTCACCGTCATGGGTCTTCCGCGTCCCCTCAGCTTGACCGTGGGTGTGCAGGCGGTGAAGGGGCGAACGACCCGATGGCGCGGGCCCTCCGGGCTCGCTGGCCGTCAACCGATCAGGTCGCGAAGGTCCGCACGCCCGTCGATGCTGCCCACGAGGGGCCACTCGGTCAGCGTGTCCATCGCAAGACTCCGCTCTCACTCGGTCGTACCGTCACCGTACCGGATCCGGTGCACCGGCGGTCATCGCAGTGTCTGTGCGCGGATCAGCCCCCGTTGACCAGGCACCTGGTGGTGAGCTCGATCTGCGGAACCGCCGGAACCGCCGGAACCGTGACGCTGTCGCGCGTCGTCTGCATGGCGAGCGTCGCGGCCACGCCGGCGAGCGCGGCGGGCGCGACGACCACCGCGATCCGTGTGGCGCGGTCACGAACGCCGCCGTATCTGGAACCGCGGGGGTCGATGTGCTCGAGTGGGGCTGTCGTTGCCATGGGATCACCGTCCTGTCGTGCGCGTGTCCACACGATGACCCGGTCGGCTGCGAGGGCGTCCGCACCCGGTGACGTACATCGCCGGCGCCGACTACGTAGCCGCGGGATGCGCTACGAGGAACCGCCGTTCGCGCGCGGAGCGCCAGTTCGATCGCCGCCAGCACGGGCCGCGGCCATGTCGGTCTCGTCCCCCGCGCGTCGAGCTTCGCGCGAACAGGCCGGCGTCCGCGAGGGCGTCGAGGGGGCGCCAGTGACGCGCGGCCCGCATCGATGTCGGCGGCCGCAGACCACAGCAGGTTGCCGGCGATGTCCCGGCGATGGCGAGCGCCGCACCCATCGGTGGCTGATCGTGGTCGTCGGGCCGCTCCCCCACCCGGCCGATCGACGTCGGCCGCCCGGACCGACCGAGCGGGACGGCCATGGACTGCGGCGGCATCGACCGCGTAAGGTCCGGCTTGGCGTACGGGCCGGCACCGGCGAGCGTACGCAGATCACGTCCGCGTCAGCGAGAGGCTCCATGAGCAACGTCGCGAAACCACCCTCGAGCATCGCCGTGCTGACCAGCGGCGGCGACGCGCAGGGGATGAACCCGGCGGTCCGCGCGGTCGTGCGCACCGCCCTGCACCACGGTGTCGACGTCTACGCGATCTACGAGGGCTACCGGGGCCTCGTCGAGGGTGGATCCGCCATCAGGCAGCTTGAATCAGCCGACGTCGGCGGCATCCTGCACCGCGGCGGCACGGTGATCGGGACCGCCCGGTCACAGGAGTTCCGGACCCGACAGGGTCGACTGCGCGCCGCCCGCAACCTGCTGGAGCGCAGCATCGATGCACTGGTCGTGATCGGCGGTGACGGAAGCCTGACCGGTGCCAACCTGTTCCGCGAGGAGTGGCCCGATCTGCTCGCGGAGCTGGTCAGGACCGGAGAGATGGACGGCATCACGACCAGCGCGCATCCGTTCCTGCGCCTGGTCGGGCTGGTCGGTTCCATCGACAACGACATGTTCGGCACCGACATGACCATCGGTGCCGACAGCGCACTCCACCGGATCACCGAGGCGCTCGATGCGCTGCACAGCACAGCCGCGAGCCACCAGCGCGCGTTCGTCGTCGAGGTCATGGGCCGCCACTGTGGCTACCTGGCGCTCATGGCGTCGCTGGCGACCGGCGCCAACTGGGTCTTCATCCCCGAACGCCCCCCGGAGCACGACGACTGGGGCGACGTCATGTGCGCGACGCTGCGCGCGGGACGTGACATCGGCCGGCGGCAGAACGTGGTCATCGTCGCCGAGGGCGCGCGCGACCGTCAGGGCAACCCGATCACGGCCGACGGCATCAGACAGCTGCTGGAGGACAGGCTCGGTGAGGACACCCGGGTCACGATCCTGGGCCACGTGCAGCGGGGCGGCGCGCCGAGCGCGTTCGACCGGTACCTCAGCACACTGCTCGGGCATGCGGCGGTGGAGCAGCTTCTGAACGACGCGCCCGGTGCTCCCGCCCAGCTGATCGGCATCAGGGAGAACGAGGTCATCAGCTCACCGCTGATGGACTGCGTCGAACAGACGCATGCGGTCGCCGAGCGCATCGAGGACAAGGACTACGCCACGGCGATGGCGATGCGCGGCGGCAGCTTCGCCGAGTCCTTCGACATCCTGCAGACGCTCGAGCAGGCCACGCCGAAGCCCGCGACGAGCAGCCATCGGCGGATCGCCGTGCTCCACGGCGGTGGACCGTCTCCCGGCATGAACACGGCGGTGCGCGTCGCGGTTCGGCTGGGACTCGACCGTGGTCACGACATGCTCGCCGTGCGCAACGGGTTCCGCGGGCTGCACGACGGCGAGGTCCAGAAGATGGACTGGATGAGCGTCAGCGGCTGGGTGTCGTCGGGCGGCGCCGAGATCGGCACGAACCGCTACGTGCCCGACGCCGCGGCGCTCGAGCGCATCGCCGCGAACATCAGCCGGCACGTGATCGACGGGCTGCTCGTCATCGGTGGCTGGAACGCCTACGAGGCGGCACACCTGCTCCGCTCGTCGCGAGCGCGGCATCCGGCGCTCGACATCCCGATCGTGTGCCTGCCCGCGTCGATCAACAACGACCTGCCGGCATCCGAGCTGAGCATTGGCAGCGACACGGCGCTGAACAGCATCACGACGGACGTCGACAAGATCAAGCAGTCGGCCGTCGCCTCGCGACGGTGCTTCGTGGTCGAGGTGATGGGCCGCGACTGCGGTTACCTCGCGCTGATGAGCGGCATGGCGACCGGGGCGGAGCGCGTCTACCTGCCCGAGGATGGCATCACGCTGGCCGATCTGACCACGGACGTCGGCAACCTCACGGACGGCTTCCGCGCCGGCAAGCGCCTCGGGCTGGTGATCCGCAACGAGAACGCCGACTCCGTGTACACGTCCGACTTCATCACCGCGCTGTTCGAGAAGGAGGGTGGCGACCTGTTCGACGCCCGCGCAGCGGTCCTCGGCCACATCCAGGAGGGCGGCGACCCGTCGCCGTTCGATCGCATCCAGGCGACGCGCCTCACGGCGAGGTGCATCGAGTACCTGACCGAGCAGCTCGCCTCGGACGATCCCACGAGCGCGATGATCGGGCTGCGGGCCGGCGCCGTGACGTTCACCGACCTGGACGCGTACCCGACGCTGATCGAGGCCGACGCGCAGCGGCCACTGGAGCAGCACTGGCTGCGGTACCGCCCGCTCGCGAAGATCATGGTCGGACAGCCCGCGTCAGCGTGACCGGCGCCGTACGTCGTGTCAGGCCGCTGCGCCGGTGTCGCCCTCGATCCAGTCGACGACCCGCGCCGGGCCGAGGTGATCGTCGACGCCGGTGAAGCCATCGCGGAGCGTCGCCATCGACCCACGTCCGGGTGAGCGGCGCCTCAGCCGGACACTAGCAGCACGATCTTGCCACGGCCGTGGCCCTGCTCACTGGCGCGGTGTGCGGCCGCGGCCTCGGCCAGCGGGTAGGACGCGCGGATCGGCATCGTCAGTACACCCGCCTCATACAGCCGCGCCGCCTCGCGCAGGCCGTCGAGCGACCGGTCGCCGCCGCCGCCGGAGAACGTCACACCGTGCGCCGACGCGTCGGGATCGGCGATCGTCACGACGCGGTCGGTGGTGCCTCCGCGCAGCTCGATCGATGCGGGGAGCGCGCCCTTGCCGGCGGCGTCGAACACCGCGTCGACGCCGTCGGGTGCGAACTGCCGAACGCGGTCGACAAGGGCGTCACCGTAGATGACGGGGACGGCACCGACTCCGCGCAGGTAGTCGTGGTGGCGTTCGCTCGCGGTCCCGATGACCCGCGCGCCGCGTGCGGCGGCGAACTGCACCGCCACGCCGCCCACCGATCCGGCAGCGCCGTGGATCAACAGGGTGTCGCCCGGGCCGACATCGAGCAGGTCGAGAACGCGCCTTGCGGTCTCGGCGGCGACAGGCAGCGCAGCTGCGATCTCCCACGGCATCCCCGCTGGTATGCCCACCACCTGCTCGGCGAGCGCGTGCGTCGCGTACGCCCCGTCAGCAGCGAAGCCGAACACCGCGTCTCCTTCGGCGACGTCGGCGACGCCGGCACCGACCCGGTCGACTACGCCGGCGACGTCGCTGCCGGGCACCTTGGGCAGATCGACGTCCCCGAACGCGCCGCTGCGAAGCTTCCAGTCGATCGGGTTGACCGCTGCGGCACGTACGGTGATCCGCACCTGACCCGGCCCCGGGGACGGGGCGGTGACGTCGCGGAGCTGCAGCACCTCTGCGGGACCGGTCTCGGCGTACATGACGGCCGTGGACATGTGATCTCCTGATGTGAATCGAACGATGCGCGTGCGGACCTGTCCAACACAGCGGCCGCCGGCAGTCTTCCCCACCCGGCCCGCGAGCGTTCATTCGCGCGATTGCGCAGGCGTTCCCAGCGCCCCCCATCGCTGGCGTCGTCGCCCTGTTGGCGCGAGGTGCGAGTGATGTGGCGCGGTCTGCTGGTGACTGCGCGGGGATCGCCATCTACCGTGACCAGTGACAGGCCGGACGCGGCCAGCGCATGGCCCGGCGTCCGCACAGCTCGCCGCATCCGAGGCAGGGTACCATGACGTGGTCCATCGCAGACATCCCTCCACAGGACGGCCGGGTCGCGGTCGTCACGGGCGCGAACGGCGGTCTCGGGCTGGCGACCGCCAGGGCGCTCGCCGGCAGGGGCGCCCACGTGGTCATGGCCACCCGCGACCAGACCAAGGCCACTCACGCCCACGCGGAGATCCTTGCCGCCCATCCGACGGCGTCGCTCGAGATCGTCGAGCTCGACCTGGGGTCGCTCGCATCCGTCGCGGCGGCCGCGGAGCAGATCCGCGCGGCGCACGACCACGTCGACCTGCTGATCAACAACGCGGGGGTCATGGCGATGCCGGAACGCGTTACCGCCGACGGCTTCGAGACGCAGTTCGGCGTCAACCACCTCGGTCACTGGGCGCTGACGGCCCAACTGCTCCCAGCCGTCCTGGGAGCCGATGCACCACGGATCGTGACGGTCACGAGCACCGCCCACCACACCGGGCGACCGGTGGATCCTGACAACCCGCACCTGCACGGGACGTACGCGCCATGGAAGGCGTACGGCCAGTCGAAGCTGGCCAACTACCACTTCGCGCTCGGGCTCCAGCGTGAGTTCGAACGGCGGGGACTCCAGGCGCAGAGCCTCATGGCCCACCCCGGCCTGTCCCACACGGACCTTCAGGTGCGCACGGCGGCCGAAGGGGGCGCGGGGCGTTCGGGCCGGTTCTTCGAGTGGCTCGCCGCCCGCACGGGCATGCCCGCCGACCGCGGCGCGTTGCCGCAGTTGCGGGCCGCGACCGACCCCAGGGCGAGTGGCGGACAGATGTACGCCCCGCGCTACATCAACGCTGGTCCACCGGTCCGGCGTCCGATCCTGCGCCGCATCGGCCTGCAGCGCGCCATCGACACCCTGTTCGCCGTGTCGGAGCGCGAGACCGGTGTCGCGCTCGACATCGACGCCGCGCGCGCCGTCCGGCACGAAGGTCCCGCGTGAGCACCGGGCTGTACACGATCGATCCGGCCGCCAGGGCGCTGCTGCTTCGTCCTCGGGGTCGCGCCCGCCCACGTGCTGCGGCGTGCATCGCTGCCCGCCGACTCTTCACGCGCACGCCGTTGACCATGTCCACCGCGGCGCTGGAACAGGACGCATCGCAGAGCTGGACGGGACAGACCCCCCGGACTGTGCGCGCGGCCTCCGCGTGACCCGATCGACGACGTCCCGACGCGCGAGGCGGCGGGTTCATGGCTGCCGCGTGACGGCACCGGCGGTGGCGACCGCCGCGTCGTCGAGGCGGAGGTACAGCTCCTCCTCCTGGGCCACGTGCAGACGCAGGATGGCGTGCAGGCCGTACAGCAACCGACGCAGCTCGAGCCGGTCGCCGACCGCCGGCCCGTTCTCGGGCACGTAGGCCGCCAGACGCTCGAACCGGGCGACGAGGCGCTCGATCTCCCGGTGGGTGCTGATCAGCGGCCCGGTCGGGTCACCGTCGGCCAGGACCGTTGCCAGACGCGGATACAACTGCTCCTCCTCGGCGTGCTCATGGGGCAGCAACGTCGCGACCAGGAACTGTCGGATCTCGCCGATCTCGGCCACGGCGTCGGCGTCGGACGACCACTCGAGACGGTCTGCGACCTCCTTGACCCTGTCGAACCCGGCGACCAGGGTGCGGTGCTGGGTTCGGAACCGTGAGCTGGCCTGCCGGTCGGCCTGGGTCACGCGTACCTCACCCGGCACGCGCAGCGCCCGCAGGGCGTTCAGGATCACCGCGACGTCGATGGCCTCCTGCAGGACAGCGCCCGCCAGCACGGTGATGCCGCCGGCGGCCGCGAACACCATCGCAACGAGCGACAGGCCCATGCCGGCCACCACACTCTGCACGGCGATGCGACGGGTCCATCGTGCGATCGTGATGCCCTCGGTCAGGCGGTCCAGCCGGTCAACCGTGATGACGACGTCCGCAGCCTCCGACGAGGCCGCAGCGCCCCGTGCGCCCATCGCGATCCCGACGTCGGCACCGGCCAGCGCGGGGGCGTCGTTCACGCCGTCGCCCACCATGACGGTCACGCGGTCGTCGCGGTCAGACCATTCGCGCACGAGGTCGACCTTGTCGCCGGGAGTCTGGTCGGACCAGACGTCGTCGAGTGCCAGCGCGGCCGCAACCGATTCGGCGACGGACCGGTCGTCACCGGTGAGCATTGCGATGTGGCTGACACCCGCCGCCCGCAACCGGCGCACGACGCCGCCCGACTCCGGTCTCAACGGATCGTCGAGCAACAGCACACCGGCGACGTCGCCGTCGACGCCCACGACGACGGCCGACGCACCTTCGAGCCGGGCGCGACGGTGCGCTGACCGCACCGGCTCCGGCAGCTGCCCGCCGTCGGCGATCCATGCGGCCGAGCCCAGTCGCACCCGGCAGCCGTCGACACGCGCGGCGATGCCGCCACCGTGCCGCTCCTCCACATCGTCGGGGAACGCGAGCGGCAGCCCGCGCACCCGCGCCGCGTCGATGATCGCGTCGGCGAAGACGTGCGCGGAGGCCTGCTCGACGCTCGCTGCCAGCCGCAGCAGCTCGTCCGGCGTCACGTGTGGCACCGTCACGATGTCAGCGACGTGTGGCGCGCCGGCGGTCAGCGTTCCGGTCTTGTCGAACACGACCGAGGACGCGACGGCGAGCTGTTCCAGCGGTGCGGCACCCTTCACGATGAGCCCACGTCGCGCCGCGACGGACACACCCGACACCAGCGCGATAGGCACCGCGAGGATCAGCGGGCACGGCGTCGCTACCACGAGCACGGCGAGCGCGCGCACGGGATCGCCCGACGCGACCCAGGCACCGGCAGCGATGGCGATGGTCACCGGGACGAACGCGATCGCGTAGCGGTCGGCCATGCGGGTGAAGGGTGTGCGCGCCTCGGCCGCGTGACGCACCAGATGGACGATGCCGGCGTAGGTGCTGTCGCGGGCGGACGCCACCGCCCGCAGCGTCACCGGCGCGCCAGCGTTCACGGCCCCGCTGGCGACGCGGGCGTGATTGTGCCGGGCAACCGGGCGCGTCTCGCCGGTCAGCGCGGACTCGTCGAACATGCCCACCGGGCCGGTCACCACCGCGTCGACCGGCACCGCTTCGCCGGAGCGTACGAGCAGCGCGTCGCCCGGAACGACGGCGTCCACGTCCACCCTCTCGAGGCGGGCACCGACGATCCGGCGGGCCGTGCGCGGGGCTCCTGCGAGCAGCGCGGTCAGCTCGTGACGCGCCCTGCCCGCCGCGAACGCCTCGAGCGCCTGGCCGCCGGTCAGCATCAGCGCGATCACGGCGCCCGCCAGGTGCTGGCCGAGCGCTAGCGCGCCCACCATCGCCATCAGCGCGATCACATCGACGCCGGCACGTCGCTGCAGCAGGTCGCGCACGATCGCCACCGCCAGGCCCGCAGCCGTGACGGCGGTCACCACCGCCCACACGACCTCGGCGGCGTCATTGGTTCCGGTGAGCGCCAACACGCCGCCGGCCGCCACCGCGAGGAGCGTGACCCGGAACTGTGTGATGCCCGGCGCGCCCAGGTGATCGACCGCGTGACGGGCGGCAGACGCGTGCGGCGCCGCGACGAGCGACGCGGTCACGGTACGACGGGCGGCACCAGGTCGTCGTCGAGCCACTCGAGGTCCGTGTCGACGCCGTTGACCCCGTCGACGGCACGGATCGCGTCCACGAGCCAGCGAGCGGTGCTGTGGCGGTCGACCGAGCCCTTCACGGTCGCGACGCCCCACTCGACGTCGACCACGACGCCTTGAGCGTCGCGTTCCCGCAGGACCTGATCGACCGCGGTCTGTGTCTCCGCGTCGTTGCGGATGACGGCGCGGAGGACGTCGTGGCGTGAGACGATGCCGACGATCTCAGCGCCCGACACGACGACGAGGCGTCCGATGTCGTCATCCCACATCATGCTCGCGGCCTCCGCCAAATCGGTGTCCGGCGGGACGGTCCTGGCCGGTCGACCACAGGCTTCACCGACCGTCCGGGCAGCACCGAGCGCGCGACGCTGCGCCGCACGCCTGCCCAGCCTGACATCCGGTGGACACTCGGCGGCCAGCACGTCCGACTCGCTGAGCACGCCGACCAGCCCACCGTCGGTGGTGCGCACGGGTGCGCCCGAGACGTCGAAGTGGTACAGCAGCAGTGCGGCCGTCCGCAGCGGCATGTCCTCGTACAGCACGACCGGGTCGGCGGTCATCACATCACCGACCGACAGGCGGGGCCGCACGCCGGCCGACCGCTCACCGTGCTCGTCGCGCCGATCGGCGGCCGGCGGCGCCTCGAGGGCGTCGGCCAGCCGGTCGGCGAGATCGTGGGTCGTGCGTTCGGCGAGCGCTCCCAGCACCGTGGCGTCGGCGAGCGCACCCACCGGCCCGAGCGGGGGTGTCACCGCCCCGACGACGGCGAGCTGCGCGATGCCCGACGTCATCGGTTCGAGTTCGACCGTGCCACGGAACACGGGGAAGGCGTGTCTCGCCGGTTCGGCCTCCCACTGGAGTGGCACGCACGTGCGCGCGCCGTGGTCGATGGCCACGCCCGTGCGGAAGCGCACCTGCTTGCTGACGTCCCGCCCGATCACGCGTGCCGGCAGTTGCAGCAGCAACGACCCGTCCGGCTCGGCGCGTTCCTCGTCGGCATCCAGTGCCGCACGTAGGAGGTCCGTGATGTCCGAGCGCAACCTCCGCCGCAGATCGGCCGGCGCGCCGGACACGCGCCTGTAGGCGATGACCCAGTGCTTCATGTCGCGCCTCCTCGCCTCGCCACCACCCCACGTCGACGCTAGTGCCACGTGGCGGCGACGGCACCCGCCAAGGTCCCCCGACGTCGGAGACCTTCGTCCCGGCGGACGGACCGGTGCGCCCGCGGCCGTCGACCCGTCGTCAGGGCACGACGACCACGGGATCGTCCGTGTGGTGCAGCACCTGCTGGCTGACCGAACCGAACACCGCACGGCTGAACGTGCCCTGTCCCCGCGTGCCGACGACAAGCAGATGGTCCACGGCGCGGTCGAGCAGCACGCCGGCCGCGGGACCGACGGCGACCTCCCGCCGGATGTGCACGCCGGCCGGGTTCTGCGTGTCGTCCACGACGCGATCCACGAGCGCCCGGGCGTGCGCGTGCGCGCGCACGCGGACGTCGTCGTACAGGCGCTGGTTCAGTGCCGCCTGCGGAGCGGGATCGGCCGGGAGCGTGTACGCGTGCACGGCGGTCAGACCGGTCCCGCGTCGTGCCGCCTCCTCGACCGCCCACCGCAGCGCGCGGCGCGAGGCGGGTGCGTCGTCGATCCCCACGAGCACCGGACGCCGCCCGTCGTCGCCGCGTGACGCCGCGGGTACCACGGCGACCGGCACCTGCGCGTGCGCGGCGACCCGGTAGCTCGTCGACCCGAGCGTGAGGCGCGGGAACCCGCCGCGCCCACGGGAGCCGACAACGGCCAGATCGGCGTCGGCGGCCGCATCGACCAGAGCGGCCGCAGCGGCCCCGCTCGCCGCCGTCAACGTGGCCGACCATTTGACCGCGTCGAGCACGGTGCGATTGCGCTCGACGACCTCGTCGAGCCGGCCCCGCGCGAGCTCGCGATCGGCTTCACCGAACATGCCCGCATAGGGATGGAGGACGTACGCGTGCACGAGATCCACGAGGGCACCGTGCCGGGCCGCCTCGGCGACCGCCCAGCGCAGTGCCCTGTCCGCGGCCTGTGACCCGTCGACGCCGACGACGATGCGGTCCATGGTGTCCTCCTGCCATCCACCAACGTCGACGGTACGGCACTTCGTACGACCGTGCTACTCCAGGAAGCGGTACCGCTGCACGAGCGGCAGCTGCTCCCAGACGCGCCCGAAGCCCCACGTCCGCCCCGCGCCGTACACGGCGAGGGCCACGAGGACGAGCGCGTACACGATGTGGTCGTCCATGAACGGGTTGTTGATGAGCGGCAACTCCGCCGCCCACATCAGCACGAGCATGATCGTGCCGGACACGGCAGCGATGCGCATGCCGATGCCCAGCAGCAGGGCCAGGCCGATGCCGAGCAGACCGATCATGAACACCCAGTCGCTGAAGGTGCCGGACAGTCCGGCGAAGAAGTCGTGGAAGGACTTGCCCTCGGTCGCGAAGTTCAGGAACCCGAATGTCGGCGAGCCACCGTTGACCCAGGCGTCGGCCCGCTCCGTCGCGAAGCCCAGTCCGAAGGTCTTGTCGAGGAACGCCCACAGGAACACCCACCCGAGCGCGAGCCGCGTCACGGCCAGGACGTGACGGGCTGCCAACGCCCGTGTCGCGTCGTCGTTGGACCGCGTCCGTGTCTGGGTCTGAGCACCTGCATCGCGCGTCGTCACCGCTGCCATGCCGATCAGCCTCCTTCTGGTCTCGCCGATCGCACATCATCATGGGCGTTGCGGCGTCCAGTGGCCGGTCCGTTGGACTGTGCGGTGCAAGGACCATCACGGGAGCTGTGGGGGACCCGCCCGGGACCGTTGACGGCCCTCGTCACGGCACACGGTCAACCCGCGGCGCCGGGACGTTGTTCCTGCCCCCAATGGCCTTCCGGCCTTTGCCCGCGCGGGCACCATCGGGCACCATCGGGGCCATGGGTGGTCGACCTGTCCACCCGGCCGTCAACGACGAGGTGGATGCCTGTGGACACCCCCGTGACGCACCAGATCGAGGAGCTCAGCGTCGACGAGTGCCTCGACCTGCTGCGTACGCAGACACTCGGGCGACTGGTGTACCTCGAGGATGGCGCGCCGGAGATCCGACCCGTGAACTATGCGCTGCATCAGGGCTCGGTGGTCTTCCGTGTCGGCTACGGCGACCTGCTCGATGCGGTGCACCGCCAACCGGTGACGTTCGAGGCGGACCACGGTGACAGCGCCAGCCGCACCGGCTGGAGCGTGATCATCCGCGGGATCGCCGAGGAGATCTGGCGCACCGACGAGCTCGACGTGGCTCGCGACACGGGGCTGCGCCCATGGGCACCGGGATCGCGTGATCACTACGTACGCATCATCCCGCGCGTGATGACCGGACGGCGGATCACGTGATCAGGCGCGAGCCGCAGTGAACGGAGACGTGCCGCCCCCGGCGCCCGATGGCGGTGCGTGGGGCAGCGACCACCGCGACGGCGACCGACCCATCGTGGTCGGTGTCGACGGGTCCCGCCATGCTGAGCGCGCCCTACGTTGGGCCGTGCGCGAGGCCCAGTTGCGCCGCGCCCCACTGACGCTGGTGCACGTGTACGTCGAGGACGGCGTGAGCGCGGCATCAGCAGCCGGCGCCCACGAGTTGGCGCAACGCCTGGTCGACGACGTCCTGCGCCGTCATCGCCACCTGATCGACGAGTTGACGGATGTCGAGACCATCGTGATGCCCGGTTCCGCGCGCGGCGCGGCGGCGGTGCTGCTCGACGCGGGACACCGGGCACAGCTGGTGGTCCTGGGCACCCGAGGGCTGGGAGGGTTCAGCGAACTGCTGCTGGGGTCCACCAGCCACCGGGTGCTGATGCACGCCAGCGTGCCGGTCGTGCTCGTGCGCACGCCGCCGCACGTCGACCCCACGATCGCCGAGGAACATGACGGACGACGGCCGCTCGTGGTCGGTGTCGACCAGTCAGCGGGCTCGCAGGCCGCCCTGCGGTGGGCGTTCGACGAGGCGTGCCGGCGCGACGTCGGTGTGCTCGCGGTGCACGCGCTCGACGCACCGTCCGCGCCGACGCTGCGTGCGCTGGGGGTCCCGGTCGAACTTGTCGCGTCGCGCCTCACGCAGGCGCGGTCCACCGCACGGCAGGAGGTCGACGAGCAGATCGACCGGGCGCTGCCCACGGCCGGCCGGCCCCGGCTCGACCGGCTCATCGATGATGGCGCGCCTGTCAGCGCTCTGCTGCGCTATGCCACACCGGAGCACCTGCTCGTCGTCGGCACGCGCGGGCGCCGGGGCTTCGCCGAGCTGGGACCGGGATCGGTCAGCCACCAGTGCGCGCACCACGTCACGGGACCCATGGTCGCGGTCCCGAGCCGCCCCCCGGCCACGCGGGCGTGAACGGCGCGGCGGCACCTACTGGTCGCCCTCGCGGAGGAAACCCGTGCGGTCGCGGACGCGGCGGTCCGACGTGACCGTGGCGGTCCCGGTCACGCGCGGCGTTCCGGCGATCGGGCCGTTGTTCATGCGGTGATGGGTCATCGCCCAGACCCTGCCGTCGCCGGCCTCCTGGCCGACCGACTCCCACAGCGTCAGCTCCAGGTGATCGGAGCCGAACACGTCGATCTCGAGCCAGGACGCGCGCATGTGCCGGCCACCGTGGACGATCTGCACGGGCGTGGACCCGCCGCGCGACCAGGTCGTATCGGCATGGAACTCGGACGCCAGGAGCAGGTCGACGCCGAGCCTGCTGAGCAATGACCACATACGCGTGCCGTTGCGCAGGAGCAACGCCGACGTATCGCGCCTGCGGTTCGGACCGACCGCCGGGATCTCGGACTGCACGAAGATCCAGTCGACATCGTTGGCGCGCCACGTCTGGACCCGGTCGGTGATCCAGAGCTGATCGCCGGCGGTGATGCTCGGGTAGATCCCGCTCTTCCACTTCACGAACGGGTCGAGCGTAATGATGCCGACGTTGCCCACACCCCCACACCACATCATGGCCGGCCCACCAGCTCTTGATCCACGGGTAGATCGTGCTGCCGGCGCGCTGGACAACCTGCCGGTTCTGCCACGTCGTGCCGCGGCGTCCGAACACGTGGTCGTCGTCGCTGTAGCGGTACCACCGACCCTCGACCATGTCGCCGCCGTGCACCACCACATCGGGACGCGACGCCGTGATCTGGCTCACGATCTCGGCCATGAACGTGCGCCACCGGGCGTTCGCACCGACCGGCATCCCCGGTTCCCACTTCGGCGACGCCCGGTAGTCGGCCACGTCACCGTGCGGCACCCCGCTGGTCGAGACGATGGTGCGGGAGGGCGCCGAGGGAGCCGATCGACCGTCGACCGGCTGATCCGCCCACGCGTCCACACGTTCGTCCGCCTCAGGCGTCTCGTGCGCCGCCACCGGACCCGTCGGCAGCTCGACCGCAAACCAGGACATGGCGACGACTGCTGATCTCCAACCCACAACCCGCCCCAGCGTTCGACGTCAGCGGCTGAACCGTAGACAGCCTGGCCCCGAAGGGCAAGAACACGGCGCAAGCCCCCGACCGTGCTGCGGATCGGGGGCCTGCACGTGCTGCTGTCAGGAAGCTCGTGGCGCTGCCAGCGTCACGGCCGCTCCGGGCGTGATCTACACCAGCCGAAGCAGCACGATCACGAGAATCACAATTACCAGCACCACAATGACGGTACGCAACATCGCCGAACCTCCCTCCATGAACTCACCGTGGGATGGATTGGCCGGATGCTGCCCGCGCCCCATGACCACAAACCTGTCCTGCCGCGTCGTGATCAAGCCGAGCGGAGCCGCATCGACACCGTCACCTGCGTGACGAATCCGGACGCAACATACATCAGGGGTGTTCAACGTCGACGACCCACCGTCAGGAGCAGCGACATGGGACAACGACCGGCCCTGATCGCACCGGGGTGCCCGCGCCGCACCACCGGACCCGGCGCGATCTGACATGATGACGGAGATGGACAGGTCGGGTCCGGACACCGCAATGCGACGCCACGCGCTGTGGATCGCACGTGCGATGGCACGGACCGACCTGACCCCGCTGCACCCGTCGGACATCGAACAGCTCGAGCGGGTCGTGCGGGTCCGCAACGAGCCGCAGGGCACCGTGCTCATCAACGCCGGGGCAGCGGTCGAATCGGTGTTCGTCGTACGCAGCGGCGAGGTCCGGCTGGCGACGCGGCGGCCGCTGGGGGGCCGCCAGCTGGTCGGGCTGATCCGTGAGGGGGGCGTCGTCGGCGACATCCCGATGTTCTGCGAGCGGCCCATGCCCTTCGACGCGCTGGCGGGCCAGCAGACCACGATCCTCGAGATCTCACGGCAGCAGTTGCTGGCGTTGCTGACCCAGTCGCCGTCGCTGTCACTGCGCTGGATGACCTCACTGGCCAAGCGGCTCGAGCAGACCCAACACCGGATGGTGTCGCTGCTGACCAAGGACCTGACCATGCAGGTGGCCCTGCTGCTGCTCGACGAGCGCGAGCAACAGAGCGGCGACACGTGGGTGGTCCGCCTCTCCCACGGCACGATCGCGCAGTTGCTGGGCGTGCGACGGCAGTCGGTGTCGCGCGTGCTGGCGACCCTGCGCGGCGACGGGCTCGTGACGAGCGGTTACCGCACGATCGTGCTCCGTGACCTGCCCGGCCTTGCCAAGCTCGCCGGCGTCCCGGCCACCGATGTCACGCGCCGTCCGGCGACCGGCGGACGGCTGAGGGGCGGCTAGCTCGCTCTGCGTCGCAGCTCGATGGCCGGACACCGATTCATCACGACGGCGAGGCCGGCGTCGGACGCACGCTGCGCGGCCGCCGTGTCGATCACGCCGAGCTGCATCCACACGGCCCGCGCGCCGATCGCGATCGCCTCGTCCACGTGCACGCCCGCCAGCTCCGAACGGCGGAAGATGTCGACCACCTCGATGGGATGCTCCGTCGCGGCTGCGGCGAGGTCGGGATAGGACCGCCGCCCGAGCACCTCCGTGCACGTCGGGTTGACGGGCACGACGTCGTAGCCGTTCGCAACCAGCGTCTGCATGACACCGTTGCTCGGTCGATGCGCGCGCGGTGACGCACCCACGACCGCGAACGTGCGGCACCGCTCGAGGATCATCGCGATCGCCGCTTCTGTGTCGGCGGGTCGCCCGGAACCGTTCGTCGCGTCGTTGGTCATGTCTGCTCCAGCCTGCCCAGGGCCGCCGCCGCCGACGCCCGGCGACCGACCTTTCCGGTGGCGGTCGGTGGGGTCCGGCAGATGGTCATCACTGTGGACGGAGTGCGCCACGCGGGCATGTGGGTCAGTTGCGTGCCATCTGGCCTTGACCGGCATCGATGGTGCGGTATGGTCTAGGACAGTGCACCGATCTGCTGGATCGGGGCGGATTCTCCCGGCAGCCCCGGACCCGGTTGCCTCCATCGAGGACTCTCGGAGGAGCGTGACATGTCCGAGCAATGGGCTT
>DASUUK010000031.1 GCA_036374135.1 Euzebyales bacterium | reverse complement strand
ACGAGGACGATCCCCTGTTCGAGCTGTCGTCGGACAAGATCGACACCGAGGTCCCCTCCCCCGCCAGCGGGGTGCTCAAGGAGATCAAGGTCGAGGTCGACGAGACCGTCGAGGTCGGCACCGTCGTGGCCATCATCGGCGCCGGCGGTGGTGGCGGCGGACAGGACACGGCCGAGGACGCCGGAGCGGACGAGGACGCGGAGACCGACGCCGACGCCGATCAGTACAAGGCCGGCGACGCCGAGGAGTCGCAGCCCAGCGGCGACAGCGCCGGCAACGGCGGGGTCGCTGGTGGCGACGCACTGATGTCACCGATCGTGCGCCGGATGATCGCCGAGCACGATCTCGACCCGGAGCAGATCGAAGGCTCCGGTCAGGGCGGGCGCATCACGCGTGAGGACGTCCAGGCCGCGATCGACAGTGGTGACGGAGCCGAGGCCGAGAAGGCGAAGAAGCCGGAGGCCGAGCCGAAGAAGGCGCCGCAGCCGACGAGAGCCGGCCGCGGCGACGACAGGTCCGGCTTCGAGGCCGGCGAGCGCGAGCGGGTCGAGAAGCTGACGCGCATCCGCCAGCGCATCGCGGCGAAGATGCAGGAGTCGCTGACCAACACCGCGCAGCTGACCACGGTGCAGGAGGCCGACATGACCCACATCATGCGGCTGCGCGCCCAGCACAAGGACGAGTTCAAGCAGCGCGAGGGTGCGTCGCTGTCGCCGTTCGCCTTCCTGGCCCGCGCGGCGATCCTCGCGATCAGGCGCCACCCGACGGTCAACGCGCGGGTGGACTGGGACGCGGGCGAGGTGCTGTACCGCGACTACGTGAACCTCGGCATCGCGGTCGACACCGAGAAGGGTCTGCTGGTCCCGAACATCAAGAACGCCGACGATCTGACGCTAGCGGCGCTGGCTCGCAACATCGCCGAGGTCGCCGGCAAGGCGCGTGGCAAGGGTCAGCTCGAGATGTCCGACATCCAGGGCGGCACCTTCACGGTCACCAACACCGGCAGCCGCGGCGTCCTGATCGACACCCCGATCCTGAACTACCCCGAGGTCGCGATCATGGGCACGGGCGCGATCCAGAAGCGCCCGAAGGTCGTCAACGACGGGCTGGGCGACACCATCGCGATCCGTGATCTGGTGTACCTCTGCCTGACCTACGACCACCAGATCCTCGACGGGGCCGACGCGGCACGCTACGTCACCGACGTCAAGGAGGTCGTCGAGACCCATGACTGGGAGGCCGAGCTCGGCGTGTGACGCACCGCGATCACGGCCGCGGTGCGACCGTGATCGCCGTTGACATCGGGCGCGTCGACTACGGCGACGCGCTCGATCTGCAGCACAGGCTCGCGGCCGAACGCGCGAACGACGAGCGCGGGGACGTGCTCGTCGTCTGCGAGCACGCGGCGGTCTACACCGCTGGGCGCAACGCCGACCCGGACAACGTGCTCGACGCGTCGACGATCCCTGTGGTGCGTGCCGACCGTGGTGGTGACATCACCTACCACGGCCCCGGACAGGTCGTGATCTACCCGATCATCCGCCTCGACAGCTCGCGCGAGGTGCGCCGCTACGTCGGCGTGCTGCAGGAAGCGTGCATCGCGGTGGCGGCCATGCACGGCATCACCGCCCACGCCGAGCCCGCACTGCCCGGCGTGTGGGTGGGCGACGAGAAGCTCGCGGCGATCGGTGTCCGGGTACGCCGTGGCTCCACCAGCCACGGGTTGGCGTTCAACGTCGATCCGGACCTGTCGGACTACGACGGCATCGTGGCGTGCGGCATCCGCGGCCGCGGGGTGTGCTCGCTGGCGTCGTTGGGTGTGCGGACGTCGACCGACGGCGTCGCACGCGCACTCGTCGACGCGCTGGCCCGGGGACTCGACCGACCGGTGCGCTGGTCCGACGCCGCCGGTCTCGACGCCGCCGGACAGGCGGCGTGAGTGGTGTCCCCGACCGCTCCGCACCACCGGGACGCACCTAGAATCGGTGAGGTCCACGGCTCCGCACACGACCGAAGGTCACAGCACGTGAGCTCGATCATCCCCGACGGCGCCACACGGCTGACCGTGGTCGGCGCGCCGTCCGTCGCGCAGCGCAAGCCGTCGTGGATCAAGCGGCAGGTGCCGCTGGCAGGCCCCAACTATCGCGACCTCAAACGCACCATGCGCGAGAACGACCTGCACACCGTGTGCGAGGAGGCGGGCTGTCCCAACATCCACGAGTGCTGGGAGGACCGGGACGCCACCGTGCTGATCGGCGGCCCGGATTGCACACGGCGGTGCGGCTTCTGCGAGATCGCGACCGGTAAGCCGACCGAGTACGACCGGGACGAGCCACGCCGCGTGGCCGAGGCGGTTGAGAAGATGGGCCTGAACTTCGCGGTCGTGACCGGTGTCGCGCGCGACGACCTGCCCGACGGCGCCGCCTGGCTCTACGCCGAGACCTGTCGGCAGATCAAGCAGCGGCTACCCCACTGCGGGGTGGAGCTGCTCGTCGATGACTTCCGCGGCCGCGAGGAACCGCTGCGGATGGTCCTCGAGTCCGAGCCGGAGGTGTTGGCACACAACCTCGAGACACCGCGCCGGCTGTTCCGCCACGTGAGGCCCGGGTTCCGCTACGACCGCAGCCTCGAGCTGCTGGACCGCGCACGCCGCTGGTCGCGCAGCGCCACCAAGTCCAACCTGATGCTCGGCATGGGCGAGACCGAGGACGAGGTGGTCGACGCGATGCGCGATCTGCGCTCGGTGGGCTGCCAGCTGCTGACCATCAACCAGTACCTCCAGCCCACCCACCGGCACCTCGCGCTGCAGCGGTACGTGGAGCCCGCCGAGTTCGAGCGCTACCACCGCATCGGCATGGACATGGGCTTCGACTGGGTCGAGTCCGGGCCGCTCGTCCGCTCGTCGTACCGCGCCGGCCGTCAGGCCGAACGCGCCGGCGTCTGGCGCCGCCCCGATCCCGTCGGCGTCGCGGGCTGACACCCGGGCACGGTCGCGCTAGCGTTGCCGGCTCGCCGTACCCCCCACCCACCCACGCGCACGAGAAGGTGACGCGCACATGTGGAGCGTTCCCCACCTGCACGGCCTGCTTCTCGCACAGCAGGGCAACCTCGGCGAGGAGGCGCAGCAGGCCTGCGACGACAGCCAGATCTGCTCGTACTTCCTCGACCTGACCAACAGCGAGTTCTGGGCCCAGCTGCTCGGCGTGCTCGTCCCCGACATCCTGCGGACCGTCGGGATCTTCTTCATCGCGTGGGTGCTCGTGCGCATCGTGCGCCGGGCGATCCGCTCGATCGTCACCGACATGGTCGAGAACCGTCAGGAGCGCGCCGACGGCGGTCGTCGCAAGCGCCTGTCGATCGCGTCGACCCAGTCGATCGATCCGGCGCGCGCGGCGATGCGCACCGAGACGCTCGGCAACGTCCTGCGCAGCCTCGCGAGCCTGATCGTCTGGACGGCGGCGATCTTCGTTGCCGCCGCGTCGTTGAAGACCGTCGACGTCAACCTCGGACCGCTGATCGCCGGTGCGGGCATCGTCGGCGTGGCACTCGGCTTCGGTGCCCAGTCGCTGGTCAAGGACTTCATCTCGGGCATCTTCATGCTGCTCGAGGACCAGTACGGCGTCGGCGACATCGTCGACGTCGGCCCCGCGACCGGCGTCGTCGAGGGGATCACGCTGCGCACCACCCGCCTGCGCGCCGTCGACGGTGTGCTCTGGCACGTGCCGAACGGTGAGATCGTCCGAGTCGGCAACCTCAGCCAGCAGTGGTCGCGGTCGCTGCTGGACATCCCCGTGGCGTACGGCACCGACCTCAACCAGGCGATCTCGGTCATCAAGTCGACCGCCGACGCGCTGTGGCATGACGACGACTGGCGCGGCCTCGTGCTGGAGGAACCCGACGTCTGGGGCGTCGAGCAGTTCGCCGACAGCGCCGTGATGATCCGCCTGGTTCTCAAGGTGGTGCCCGCGCAGCAGTGGGCGGTCAGCCGCGAGCTGCGGTTGCGCCTGAAGGCCGCGTTCGATGACGCCGGCATCGAGATCCCCTTCCCGCAACAGGTCGTGTGGATGCGCACCGAAGGCGGCGACGACGTGGCGGCGGGCAACGGCGAGGTGCCCGCGTCCTCCGAGCCGCGCACGCGTCACCGGGCCCGGACGGGCGACTACGAGAGCGCCCCACCGATGTCGGCGGACGACGATGGTGACACGGCCGACTCCGCGCAGAGCGAGGGCGAGGACCGCTGACCTGAACGTCGCGCGGACGATGTTACGGCAGCGAAACAGTCGAGTAATGGCCGCGACAACCGCCGTGGCTATGGTTGCCCGACGCGCGAGGACCTCCGTGGGTCATGGCGTGCACGGCGTCGGCTAGGGTCCGGCGCCGGGGCGAGTCGAACGCGCCGCCCCCACACACGAGAGGAGCAACGTTGGCGAGTTCACCTGACGACGTACTTGGCCGGATCGAGGACGAGGGCATCCAGTTCGTCGATCTGCGCTTCTGCGACCTTCCCGGGCTGATGCAGCACTTCTCGGTGCCGGCCCACGAGCTGACCGAGGATGTCTTCGCCGACGGCCTCGGATTCGACGGGTCGAGCATCCGCGGGTTCCAGGAGATCCAGGAATCCGACATGATCCTGATCCCTGATCCCGACACCGCACAGGTCGATCCCTTCCGCCAGCACCCGACGCTGAACATCAACTGCTTCGTCCACGACCCGGTGACCGGCGAGTCCTACAGCCGCGACCCCCGCTACATCGCCAGGAAGGCGGAGCAGCACCTCGCGGGGACGGGTGTCGCCGACACCGCATACTTCGGGCCTGAGGCCGAGTTCTTCATCCTCGACGACGTGCGGTTCGACACGAAGCCGTCCCACTCCTACTTCTACGTCGACTCGGTAGAGGCCGCGTGGAACACGGGCAAGGCGGAAGGCCCGAACCTCGGCTACAAGCCGCGGCACAAGGAGGGCTACTTTCCGGTGCCGCCGATGGACCACTACCAGGATCTGCGGTCCGAGATGGTGCTCGAGCTCGAGGCGGCCGGGATCCCGATCGAGGTGCAGCACCACGAGGTGGGCACGGCGGGCCAGGCCGAGATCGACATGGTCTTCGACAGCCTGCTGCGCACCGCCGACAAGCTGATGATGTACAAGTACATCGTCAAGAACGTGGCGCACAAGTACGGCAAGACCGTCACGTTCATGCCCAAGCCGATCTTCGAGGACAACGGCTCGGGCATGCACACCCACCAGTCGCTGTGGAACGGTGACGAGCCACTGTTCTACGACGAGGCCGGCTACGCGGGCCTGTCGGACATGGCGCGCTGGTACATCGGCGGCCTGCTGACCCACGCCCCCAGCGTGCTGGCCTTCAGCAACCCGACCACCAACTCGTACCGGCGGCTCGTACCGGGCTACGAGGCACCGGTCAACCTGGTGTACAGCCAGCGCAACCGCTCGGCCGCGTGCCGCGTGCCGCTGTACTCGCAGTCGCCGAAGGCCAAGCGCGTCGAGTTCCGCGTGCCCGACCCGTCGTGCAACCCGTACCTGGCATTCTCGGCGATGCTCATGGCCGGCCTGGACGGCATCCGCAACAAGATCGAGCCGCCCGACCCGGTCGACAAGGACATCTACGAGCTGCCACGCGAGGAGCTCGAGAGCCTGCCGAGCGTGCCGGCGAGCCTCGAGGAGGCGCTGGCAGCGCTGGGCGACGACCACGAGTACCTGCTCGAGGGCGGCGTCTTCACCGAGGACGTCATCGAGGGCTGGATCGGCTACAAGATGGACAACGAGGTGTCGCAGGTCCGCCTGCGTCCGCACCCCTACGAGTTCCACATGTACTACGACATCTAGACCCCACCGCGTGCCAGCGCGCCGAACGAGCTGTTCCGGACACCAGTCACGCCGCCGGTAGTGTCACTGGTGTCCGGATCGCATCGCTCGCGGGGTTGGCTGTGTCGGAACGACTGTGCGGCCGGCGACGTCCAACGACCGTGGGACGGTTCAAGACACTGCTGGTCGTCATGGCGCTGTCGCTGGTCGGTGCCTGCGGCGAGGCGACGCCGAGCGGAGCGCCGACGGACGGGTCCGCCGCCGCCACGCCGACGCAGGCGACCACGGGCGGGGCGCCGCAGGAGTACCGGACGCTCGCGACGGTGCTGGAGAAGCCGGACGGCGCGCCGATGATGTGCCACGCCGTGGCCGAGTCGTACCCGCCCCAGTGCGGCGGTCCGGAGATCGTCGGCTGGGACTGGGACGCGATCGGCGGCGAGGAGTCGGCCAGCGGCGTGACCTGGGTCGACGCCGTGCTGACCGGCACCTGGGACGGCGAGCGGCTGACACTGACCCACCCCGCCGAGCCGGCGTCGGCCTGGCCGGAACCGCCACCGCTGGACCCCGCGGAGCTCGCCCCCGGCTGCGATGAGCCCGACGTCGTGGACCCCTCGCACGGCTACGAGGAGGTGGACGCGGTGATCGAACCACTGGAGCGGGCGGGGGTGTCCACGATCCGCGTGTCGGACCCCGCGGGTGCCTGGGACGGGCCGTTCGTGCTGACGGTTGTCGTCCCGCCGGGGCGCGCGGAGGACATCACCGCGTTGATCCGCCATGACTACGGTGGGCCGCTGTGCGTGGTCGAGCGGGACCTGCCGTCGATGGCCGAACTGTCCGCCCTGCAGGACGAGGTGATCGCGGCGCAGGAGGACGGTGGAACGCCGCTGGGACCGCCCCTCGGCTCGTATCCCGACACCGAGCGCGGCGTCGTGGTGGTCCAGGTGATCGCCGCGACCGACGAGGCGCGCGCGTGGGCGCAGCAGCGCTGGGGCGACCGTGTGGAGCTGGAGGGGCTGCTGCAGCCGGTCGACTGACGCGCGACAGGTTGCCGGGAGCCTGGTGACGCGATGTGGTCATCTGGCTACCCGCAACGCGGTGGTGCACGTCACACGTAGCGTTCGAGCACCAGGGCGACGCCGTCCTCGTCGTTGGATGCGGTGACCGTGTCGGCGACGGCGTGCACGCTGGGGTGCGCGTTGGCGACGGCGACCGCGTGCCCGGCCCACTCGAGCATCGGGATGTCGTTGGGCATGTCGCCGAACGCAATGACCGCCGCCGCGGCGATGTCCCACTGCGCCGCGAGCCGCTCGAGCGTGGCGGCCTTGCTGACGTGCGCGGCGGCGATCTCCAACAGGTCGGCACCCGAGAAGTAGACGCTGGCCGCCCCGCCGAGCACGTCGATCGCCCGCGCGGCCGCCGCGTCGATGTCGACGTCGGACACGCGCGCGAGGATCTTGACCGGTGGCTCGGCCAGCAGTTCGTCATCGCTGTCGGCGTAGGCGACCTGCGGCATCCGCTCGGAGTTGCGGATGCCACGCGGGTAGCCGCGCTCGTGCGCGAACCCGTCGGGGCGCTCGACGCCGAACGTCGTGCCGGGAAACGCGGCGCGCAGGCGGTGGATGACCGCCCTGGCCGTGTCGACGTCAAGGTGGGCGCTGTCGACAACCTCCGACGTGGCAAGGTCGACGACCAGCGCGCCGTTGGCGGCGACCGCGATCCCGGTGTTGCCCAGCAACTCGGCGATCGGCCCCAGCCACCGGGGCGGTCGCCCGGTGACGATCAGCACGCGGATGCCCGCGTCGTCGACCTGCCGGACCGTCGCCGCCGTCCGCTCGCTGATGGTCCCGTCGCTGCGCAGCAGCGTGCCGTCGAAGTCGATCGCGACGAGCGCGGGCCGCGTCGGCGTCGCGTCCCTTCCGACGTCGAGGTTCAATAGAACACCTGCTCGTGGACGTTGCGGACCCGGCGCATCGAGCGGCGCAGTTCCTCCTCGAGCCGTTGGATCCCCGGCGGGTCGTACCCGAGGAGCTGCGCGGCGTGCGCGCGGACGTCGCTGCGTGCGCGCAGCACGTGGCTCGAGCGCTCCCCCATGAGGTACAGCACGTTGCGGAGCTGCGTCAACGTGCGCCAGCCGTGCAGCAGCCAGCCGTGCTGGCGCTCGTCGATGTAGCCGGTGTCGGCGGCGGCGGTCAGGCCCGCCCGCGTGCCGGGTCGGCGCAACGCCTCGTGGCGCCCACCGTGCGCCAGTGCCAGCAGTTGCACCGTCCACTCGATGTCCGACAGGCCACCGGTACCGAGCTTGAGATCCACCTCGCCGTCGCGCCCGCGGGCACGTTCACGTTCCACACGCGCCTTCATCGACCGGACCGCACTGAGCCGGTCAATGGACGCCGGGTCCTCGTAGACATGACCGGCGACCAGCTCCATCCACCGGCGCCCCAGATCGCGGTCGCCCGCGACCACCCGCGCCTGCGTCAGCGCGAGGAACTCCCACGGCTGCGCCCAGCGTTCGTAGTAGCGCGCGTAGGACTCCAGGGTCCGCGCGAGCGGCCCGTCCCGTCCCTCGGGACGCAGCCCGAGATCGATCGTGAACGCGGGCGCCGTCGGCGCGATGACGGCGACGAGCGAAACCATGCGTTCGACCGCGGCGCGCGCCTCCTCACGCGCATCCGGCGGATCGAACACCACCATCACATCGAGATCGCTCGCATATCCCAGCTCGCCCGCGCCCAGCCTGCCGAGGCCGATCACAGCCAGATCGACCTCGGCGTCGGCGACCGCGAGCCGCACCGCCACGTCGAGCACGGCGTCGGCCACGCCGGCCAGGTGCTCGGTGACGGCTTCGACATCAGTGTGGCCGGACAGATCGCGGATCGCGGTCCACACCAGCTCGCGGCGCAGTCGTCGCCCGATCGCCGACGCGCGGTACTCGGCGTCACCGGCTCGTGCCAGCAGTGCGTCGAGCTGGGTGTGGACGGCATCGAGGTCGAACGGCTCGTCGAGCGTCGACGGATCGCCCAGGCGGCTGATGAGGTCGGGGTCGCGGACGAGCCACGAGCCGATCCGCCGCGAGCGCCCCAGCAGCATGACGAGCAGCTCACCGCTCGGCGGCGCGTCGCGCAGGGTTGTCAGCAGCGTGGGATCCCGTTCGAGCCGCTCACACAGCGTGCGCAGCTCGATCAGCCCGCCATCGGGATCCGGCGCCGACGCCAGGGTGGGCAGCACCGCGGGCAGCGTCGTCCGCAGCACGCGCGCGAGCCGGGTCGTCCCGCCGACCATCGCGTCGAGATGAGTGACGGCGCGCTTGGCGGCGACGAAGCCCAGCGCCTCCAGTCGCTCGCGCGCCGCCTGCTCGTCCAGGCCATGACCGAGCTGGCGTTGTTCCGCGGAGGTCAGCTCGCCGAAGCGGGTGAGCAGCGGCCGGTAGAACAGTTTCTCGTGCAGCCGACGGACATAGCCCTGCACGCGGGAGAACTCGCGGTCGAACTGCTCGAGGGCGTCGGCCGCCCGGATGTCACGGAAGCCGAACGCCCGGGCCAGTCGGCGCCGGTCGCGGCGGTCGTCGGGAACGACGTGGGTGCGTCGCATGCGGCGCAGCTGCAGCCGGTGCTCGATGGTGCGCAGGAACTGGTAGGCGTCGCTGAACAGGTTCGCGTCGCCGTCATCGATGTAGCCGCCGGCGGCGAGTGCGGCCAGGCCGTCCAGGGTGTTGGTCGTGCGCAGGCGCGCGTCCGCGCGCCCGTGGACGAGCTGTAGCAGCTGGACGGCGAACTCGATGTCGCGCAGGCCGCCCGGCGCGAGCTTGAGCTGACGGGCACCGGCCGAGCGCACGGGCGCGCTGCGCTCGACGACCGTCTTCATCCGCTGGATCTCGGCCACGGCGCCGTCCGCGAGGCGCTCGGGCCACACGAACGGCTCGACCAGCGTGGTGAACTCGTCACCCAGCGCGGCGTCCCCTGCGATCGGTCGGGCCTTGAGCAGTGCCTGGAACTCCCACGTCTTCGCCCAGCGTGTGTAGTAGCGCTCGTAGGCCGCGATGCTGCGCACCAGCGCGCCGTCGCTGCCCTCGGGACGCAGGTTGGTGTCGATCTCGTAGACCCTGCCGGCGGGCGTGACCGAACCGAGCACGTCGAGCAACGACCGCGCCGCATCGGATGTCGCATCGGCGTCGCTCGCGACGAACAGCAGGTCGACGTCGGAGACGTAGTTGAGCTCGCGTCCGCCCAGCTTGCCCATCGCGATGACCGCGAGACCGATGTCATCG
Source organism: Euzebyales bacterium (assembly GCA_036374135.1). NCBI lineage: Bacteria > Bacillati > Actinomycetota > Nitriliruptoria > Euzebyales > Euzebyales bacterium. The sequence goes on along the minus strand of DASUUK010000031.1, from coordinate 95,402 downwards.
CCGTCGGTGACGTGGCCGAAGGCGGCGCCAATGACGCCCTCGGCCAGGTCGGACAGCTCGGCCGTCGCGGTCGGGGTGTCTGCCATGCCGAGCAGATCGCGCAGCGCGACGCGCAACGCGCCGAGCCGCTGCAACTCGGCCAGCGTGGTCGCGCCGTCGTGGTCGAGCGCGGCGCGTGCCCGCTCGTGCACGTCGTCGAACGACCACGCGGTCAGGTCGCCGCGCAGCACATCGCGCGCGGCGGCGGACCGCACGACCAGATCGGGCAGGGCGTCGCTGGCACCCGCGAGGAATGCGAGGCGCCGTAGGTGGTCGTCGGACTGCGCGAGCGCATGCCAGGCGTCGGCGTCACGCGCCGCGAGGTCGCACACGGCGGACAGCGCGGTCGGTGGATGGGCCCCGAGGCCCAGTCGTTCGAGCACGCGAACGAGATCGTCGCCGGCGAGGCCGAGGGGAGCCAGTTGCTCGGCGGCGCTGCCGCTGTCCAGCCCGAACAGCGCGAGCAGCCGCCCGTCGAGATCGGTCATCACGTGGCGACGCGCTTACAGCATCGGCAGGTAGCGCTGGACCTCGTACGGCGTCACCTGCGCGCGGTACGCGTCCCACTCGACACGCTTGTTGCGCAGGAAGAAGTCGAAGACGTGCTCACCGAGCGTCTCGGCGATCAGTTCGGAGGCCTCCATCTCGCGCAGCGCCTCGTCGAGGTTGCCCGGCAGGCTGGCGATGCCCGCGGCGCGACGTTGCGCGTCGGTCATCTCGAAGATGTTGCCCTCGGTCTCGGGCACGAGGTCGTAGCCCTTCTCGATGCCCCGCAGGCCGGCGGCCAGCACGACGGCGAACATCAGGTACGGGTTGCAGGCCGGGTCGGGGACGCGTAGCTCGACCCGTGCCGACGCGCTCTTCGACGGCTTGTACGTCGGCACCCTGATCAGCGCCGAGCGGTTGTAGCGGCCCCATGAGACGTGCACGGGAGCCTCACCGGTGGGAAACGGCCCGCGCATTGCCGCCGACAGGCGCTTGTAGCTGTTGACCCACTGGCAGCACACGGCGCTGATCTCGCGCGCGTGCGTCAGCAGCCCGGCGACGAACTGGCGGGCGACGGACGACAGGTTCGCCGGATCGTCGGGGTCGTGGAACGCGTTTGTGTCGCCCTCGAACAGCGACACGTGCGTGTGCATCGCGCTGCCCCAGTGCTCGGCGAGCGGCTTGGGCATGAAGGTCGCGTACACCCCGTGCTGCATGGCGACCTCTTTGACCACCATGCGGTAGGTCATGACGTTGTCGGCCATCGACAGCGCATCGGCGTAGCGCAGATCGATCTCGTGCTGGCTCGGTGCGACCTCGTGGTGCGAGTACTCGACGCTGATGCCCATGGCCTCCAGCGTCTGGATCGCGTCGCGCCGGAAGTCCGACTGCATCTCTGTCGGTGTCAGGTCGAAGTAGCCACCCGAGTCCAGCGGGACCGGTTCCTCGGCTGACCGGAACAGGAAGAACTCGATCTCCGGGTGCACGTAGAACGTGAACCCGAGATCCTGCGCCCGCTGCAGGGCGCGGCGCAGCACGTGACGGGGGTCGCCGACGAACGGTTCGCCCTCGGGCGTGAAGATGTCGCAGAACATCCGCGCGACACCGCGGTCGCGCGGTCGCCACGGCAGGACCTGGAACGTCGTCGCATCGGGCACGGCCAGCATGTCCGACTCCTGGACGCGCGCGAAGCCGTCGACGGCGGAGCCGTCGAAGCCGATGCCCTCGCGGAACGCGCTCTCGAGCTCCGACGACGTGATCGCCACCGACTTGAGCATGCCGAGCACATCGGTGAACCACAGGCGGATGAAGCGGATGTCGCGCTCCTCGACCGTGCGGAGCACGTACTCCTGTTGCTTGTCCACGTCGGCAGCCTCCCTCGCCCGCCTGAACCGCACGCCCTCGGCGTCGTCAGGTGACGGCGATGGTACCGCCGGTCGCCGGCCCGACGCCGTCATGACCGGACCCCGATCATGGTGCGGCACGCGAGGTCGGCGGCCCGCCGGCGCGGACGGTCAGCAGCACACGCGACCGCGCGCCGGCACAGGAGACCGGCCCTCGAGGTCTGGTGCGAGGGCCGGTCGTGTCATGGGTCGGATCGGCTGGCAACGGCGGTGGCTACGAGTCCTGCAGGACCCGCCGGTCGTCGGCCTGCGGCGCGACGATCTCACCGTTCGGCGAGGTGCGCGGTCCGGCCGGATAGACCTGTGACCCGAGCGCGGCCTCCGGGTAGCCGTACATGCCGTGCTCGTGGATGTCGAGACCCTCGACCTCCTCCTCCTCGGAGACGCGCAGCGCACCGGCGGCCTTCAGGGCGAACCCGACGATGGCGGCCATGATCGCGACGAACACCGCGATCGAGACGACACCGACGAGCTGGGTGATCAGCTGGGACGCACCGCCACCGGTGAACAGCCCGACCTCGTTGCCGAACAGGGCCAGCCACACGCAGCCGAGCGCACCGCAGGTGCCGTGCACGCTGAACGCGCCGACCGCGTCGTCGACGCCGAGCTTGTCGACGGCGGCGACCGACAGGGCGACCAGCACACCGCCGACGACGCCGACGCCCAGGGCGCCGATGCCACCGACGAGGTCCGGTCCGGCCGTGATGCCCACGAGGCCGGCGAGGATGCCGTTGCAGGTCATCGACAGGTCGGGCTTGCCGTAGCGGATCCACGTGAACAGCATCGCCGAGATGCCGCCCGCGCAGCCGGCCAGCGTGGTCGTCGTCAGCACGGGCGCGACGGCGACGCCGTCAGCGGCGAGCACGGACCCGCCGTTGAAACCGAACCAGCCGAAGAACAGGATGAAGGTGCCGAGCGCGACCAGCGGTGCGCTGTGACCGGGGATGACCCGAGCAGAGCCGTCCGGCGCGAACTTGCCCCGACGCGGACCGAGGATCGCGGCCAGGGTCAGCGCGGCGACACCACCGGTCATGTGCACGACGCTGGATCCGGCGAAGTCGGTGTAGCCGAGCTCTGACAGCCAGCCGCCGCCCCACACCCAGTGCCCCACGATCGGGTAGATGACCGCGGTGAGCGCGACGGAGATCGCGACGAACGCGATGAACTTGATGCGCCCCGCGACCGCACCGGACACGATCGTGCCCGCGGTGGCGGCGAAGACCGCCTGGTACATGAAGTCCACGCCGATCGGGATGGCGCCCGCCTCGGTGACCGGCGCCGTCAGGCCGTCGGTGTAGCTGCCGGGCATCAGTGCGAACGAGTCGGTGCCGATGAGGCCGGCAGCGCTCGCGCCGTACATCAGACCGAAGCCGACGAGGAAGTACGCCACGATACCGAACGACATGTCCGCGATGTTCTTCATCATGATGTTCGCGGCGTTCTTCGAGCGGGTCAGCCCGCCCTCGAGCATCGCGAACCCGGCCTGCATGATGAACACCAGCGCGATGGCCAGCATGTAGAACACGACGTCGAGGTTGAGCTGCACCGTGGCGGTCTCGCTCAACTCCTGCGCCGCGGCCGGCCCCGCGAGCAGCATCACCGTTCCCAGCGCGCAACCTGCGATCAACAACATTCGCCTTGCCATCGTGCCTCCTATTCGGCTCGTGCCATCCGGACGCACACGCGCCCGACCATCCCGTGGCCTCAAGACGCACGATCTGCGCTGACCCGGACCGTGGAGGCAGCGGCCTCCCGGTCCCGTGTCGTCTTCGCACCAGCAGGTACAAGGGCGGCCCGGTACGGGTAGAACCGTAGGCAGCACTGCTTTCTCTGCGATTGCTCGACTGTTTCGGCTGCGTAAAAAGGCGTCAGATGCGGATCGCACTCGCTCAGCTCAACCCGACGGTGGGTGACATCGAGGGCAACGCCGCGGCCCTGCTCGCCGCGTACCGGCGGGCCGTCGACCGCGGCGCGCAGCTCGCGGTCAGCGCCGAGCTGGGTCTGACCGGCTACCCGCCGGACGACCTGCTGCTCAAACCCGCGTTCATCCGTGCGGTCGCCGAGCAGCTCGAAGAGCTGGCCGGGCAGATCGGATCCGCTCCCCTGCTCGTCGGCTACCCCGAGGACGTCAGCGACCTGTCGAGCCTGACGGGCATCGTGGGCGAGGACGCCATCCCGCAGGGTCTGGCCAACAGCGCGGCGTTGCTGGTCGACGGGCTGGTGGCACGCGTCTACCGCAAGCAGCGGATCCCCAACTACGGGGTCTTCGACGAGGCACGCTACTTCCGTGCCGGGTCCGACCTGGTCGTCTTCGACGTCGCCGATGCGCGGGTGGGGTTGACGGTCTGCGAGGATCTGTGGGGTGCCGGCGGCCCGGCGACCGACAGCGCACGCGCGGGCGCCCAGGTGGTGGTGAGCCCGAACGCCAGCCCCTTCCACACGGGCAAGCGGGCCGAGCGCGAACGCTGGGCGCGGCGTCACGCGACGGATGGCAGCGCATGGATCGCCTACGTCAACCTCGTCGGCGGTCAGGACGACGTCGTGTACGACGGCGACTCGTTCGTCATGGCGCCAGACGGCACCGTCGTGGCGCGCGCTGCGCGTTTCGACGAGGACCTGCTGATCGTCGACATCGACCCGGACGGCGGGACGCCCACCGCCGCGCGTGCCGAACCCGAGCGGCTGTCGGAACCGGCGGTCGTCTACGAGGCGCTCGTGCTCGCGACACGCGACTACCTGCGCAAGAACGGCTTCGAGCGCGCGCTCATCGGTCTGTCCGGCGGCATCGACAGTGCCCTGACGGCGGTCGTGGCCACGGATGCGCTCGGCCCCTCGAACGTGACGTGCGTCGCGATGCCGTCGCCCTACTCGTCCCCGGGATCGATCACGGACGCGCGTGACCTGGTCGACGCCCTCGGCTGCTCCTGGCTCGAGCTGCGCATCGATGACGTGATGAAGGCGTTCGACGCCACCCTGGCCGAGCCGTTCGCAGGAACCGAGGAGGGCATCGCTGAGGAGAACATCCAGTCGCGGATCCGCGGCACACTGCTGATGGCCCTGTCCAACAAGCGCGGTGATCTCGTGCTGGCCACGGGCAACAAGAGCGAGTACGCCGTCGGGTACGCCACCTTGTACGGCGACATGGCGGGTGGCTTCGCCCCGTTGAAGGACGTGTACAAGACGGTCGTGTACGAGCTGTGCGCCTACCGCAACGGGGCGCACCGCGACTCGTGGCTCGGACCGGCCGGCACGGTCGTCCCCCGGGCGATCATCGACAAGCCGCCGTCGGCTGAGCTGCGGCCCGATCAGGTCGACACCGACAGCCTGCCGGAGTACGGCACGCTCGACGCGATCCTCGCCGGCTACGTCGAGCAGTACCGCAGCGTCGACCGGCTCGTGGCCGACGGCCACGACCGGACGCTCGTCGCCGAGGTGACGCGGATGGTGGACCGGGCCGAGTACAAGCGCCGCCAGGCACCCCCCGGCGTGAAGGTCACGACGCGCGCGTTCGGCCGCGAGCGGCGGCTACCGATCACCCACCGGTGGGCCGGCTGAACGCATCTCGGCGGGCCACGTGCGCGGATCCAGTGTCAGCGCCTCGTGCAGGTGGTAGCCCTGACCGTACGGGACGCCGATGAAGCGCAGTGCGTACAACTCACGTTCGTTCTCGACACCCTCGGCGACCGTCTGCGCCCCGATCGCGCTGGCGAAGGCCTTGAGCGTGTAGCCGAGGGCGCGGAGGACGGCGTCCCCGTCGATGTCGCTGGTCAGGCTCGAGTCGAGCTTGACGATCTCCGGCTCGAGGCGCAGCACGTGCCGCAGGCTGGCGAAGCCCGAGCCGGTGTCGTCGACGGCGACGCGGACGCCCCGCGTCCGGAACGGTTGCAGCGCGTCCGCGAGCGCGCGGTAGTCGGTCACCCGGGCATGCTCGGTGATCTCCAGCACGACCCGGCCGAGGTCGACGTCGGCCAGGATGTCCTGCACATCGCACGACAGCAGCGCCTCCGGAGACACGTTCACCGACAGGTAGACGCCCTCGGCGAGGTGCTCCATCGCGGTGACGGCACGTCGCAACGCCGCCGCCTCGAGCTCGACGCCCAGGCCCGCGGCGGCCGCCAGTGCGAACCAGCTCTCGGTCGACCGGTTGGTGTCGGCCGGGAAGCGCGACAGGGCCTCGACGCCGACGATGCGACGCGAGTCGAGCTCGACGATCGGCTGCAGCACCATCTCGAGCGAGTTGTCGGCCAGCACGCGCGCCACGGCGGCGCGGTCGCCGCCGTCGGAATCGAGACGACCGACGTCGGCGACCATGCCGTCGAGGACGAGCCGGGTGATGAGGCTGCGCACGACGCGGCCCGCGGTCCGCTGTGCGACGCTCGTGCCGACGACACGCAGCACGGCCCACTCGACGCCGTCACGGACGAGGGGCAGGTCCACGTGCTCGACGCCGGGTGGTGCCGCATCGGCCGGCACCAGGGTGGCCTCCTGCAACCCGAGCTCGTCGGCGATCAGACGCAGCGCAGCCTCGGTGTGCGTACCGGGGACCGCGCCGCCGTCCGGCCCGTCGGTCGGGTCCGACCCACCACTGTGGGGCAACAGCGAAACCATCGGCGGGTCAGAGTCCCTCTCGCTCGAGCAGCATCGTGACCGGACCGTCAGCTTCGGCGCTGATGACCATGTGCGCTCCAAACACGCCACGCTGCACATCCGTCGGGATGGCCGAACAGTACAGCTCGTAGAGCTGCCGCGCCCGTGTCGGATCGGCCGCGTCGACGAACGACGGACGCCGCCCTCTTGAGGCATCGCCGTACAGCGTGAACTGGCTGACCGCGAGCACCGATCCGCCGATGTCGGTGACCGAGAGGTTCATCCGCCCGGCATCGTCCGAGAACACCCGCAGCCCGGCGGTCTTGGCGGCGAGCCACTCGGCGTCGGCCGGCCGGGACCGGCGCCCGACGCCGACGAGCGCGAGCAGACCGGGCCCGATCTGCCCGACGATCTCGTCGTCGACCCGCACGGCGGCTGCGGTGACGCGTTGCAGCACGACGCGCATCAGCGCACGACCCGGGCCGTCGCTGACCAGTCGTTCCGCTGCTCACGGACGCGGGTACGTTTGTGCGTAGACCGCTGGACCCGCAGTGGGACGTCACGGGACGTCTCCGGGCCGGCAGGACGCGAGGGCGACATGAGCGCTGGCAAGAGACCACGGTCCATTCACGACCTCCGGGCGTTCAAGCAACGTGGTGAGCGTTTCGCGATGGTGACCGCCTACGACGCTGTGAGCGCGGAGATCCTCGACGAGGCGGGCATCCCGCTGCTGCTCGTCGGGGACTCACTGGGCATGGTCGTCATGGGGCACACCTCGACGGTGCCGGTCACCATGGACGACATCCTGCACCACACGGCGGCGGTACGCCGCGGCGCGCCCGACGCACTCGTGGTCGCCGACATGCCGTTCGGTAGCTTCCAGATCGACATGACCGAGGCCAGGCGCAACGCGACCCGCCTGCTCAAGGAAGCGGGCGCGACGGCCGTCAAGATCGAAGGCGGCGGTCCGATGGTGGACCTGGTCGCTGACCTTGTCCGCATGGGGATCCCGGTCATGGGCCACCTCGGGCTCACGCCGCAGTCGGTCAACCAGTTCGGCGGGTTCAAGGTGCAGGGCCGCACCGACGAGGCCGCCGACCTGATCGTCGACGACATCGTGGCACTCGAGCAGGCCGGTGCCTTCTCGGTCGTGCTGGAGTGCGTGCCGAGTGATGTGGGACGGCGGGCGACCGACGCCGTGGAGATCCCGACGATCGGCATCGGCGCCGGTCCGGACACCGACGCGCAGGTGCTCGTGCTCCACGACCTGCTGGGTCTGGGCGCGGGTCACCGGCCGCGCTTCGTGAAGACCTACGTCGACGGCCGCAGCATGATCCGCGACGCCGTGAAGGCCTTCCAGTCCGAGGTCGCCACCGGCGAGTACCCGGCTCCCGAGCACCGGTACTGAGACCACCGGGTGTGGCAGGTCGGTGCCGGCCCACCGGCACCACCCGCCACCGTGGCACCCAGCACTGGCCCACCGGCACCACGTGCCACGCCAGGGACGTGATCAGTCGGGCAGACCGGTCAGGCGGACTCCGGCGGACACCTTGTAGCGCCTGTTCACCGCGATGATCGCCGCGGTCAGCTCCTCTATGGGGCGGCTGAGCCGCAACGGCCCCACCACCACCGGACGGACGCCTCCGACAGCGCGCACCAGGTCGAGCACACGTTCGTCGGGGTCGTCGCCGGTGATCATCACGTCCATGTCCAGCGGGCCCACGTCCCGCGTCAGCCGGGCGGCGGGTATGTGGTGGAACGCACCGAACACGCGGGCGGTCGGCAGCAGCGTGGCGATGAGCTGCGCGGCGCTGCCCTCGTCCACCGGGAGCGCCTGCGGCCCGTGCGCATCGAAGCCGAGGCGGTTGACGCAGCTGATCACGGTGGTCCCGGCGAGCACGTCACCGAGATCCCCGAGCAGTGGGCGGACGCCGTCGAAGGGTACGGCGACGATCACCACGTCACGCGCCGCCGCGTCCCGGTTCGGGCCACCGCGCAGCGCGCTGTCATCGACCGCGTGGTCGTCGAGCAGGCCGGCGGCGGCCCGCTCGGCGCGGGTCGCATCCCGCGAGCCCAGCACGACGTCGTAGCCCGCCATGGCCAGCCGCATCCCCAACCCACGGCCGAGCGGACCCGTGCCGCCCAGCACCCCGACGGTGGGTCGCGACGCGTCGGTCACCTCAACGGCCCGAGCCGGCCGGCTCACGCGGCCGGGCAGGCTCGTCACCGTCACGACCGTCGCCGGCACCACGCACCATGGTCGGGGTCGTGTCCATCGTCTGCGCACCGTCGAGGAGGACGCGCCGCGCCGGATCCAGGGCGCCACGCGCAGCGGCGAGCGCCTCGTCACCGGTCAACGACTCCTTCTCCACCAGCAGGTCGGCCATCGCGTCCAGGCCCGTGCGCAGGTCGGCGAACCGGTCGACCAGGTCGTCGAGCGCCGACGTGAGGATCCGCTGCACCTCGCGGTCGATGACCTCCGCGGTCTGCTCGGAGTACTCGTGACCGCGGGCGAGCTCCTCACCGAGGAACACCTGTTGCTGGCTGCCGTACCCGATCGGGCCGAGCTCCTCGCTCATGCCGTACTCGCGCACGATGGCCCGCGCGAGCTTGGTGGCCTGCACGAGGTCGTGCTGACCACCGGTCGTCGGCTGGCCGAGCACGACCATCTCCGCGGCACGCCCGCCGAGCATGACCTTGATCTTGGCCTCGAGGTAGCTGAGCAGGTAGATGTGCCGCTCGTCGATCGGCAGTTGCTGGGTGACGCCCAGCGCCATGCCCGTCGGCAGCACCGTCACCTTGTAGACGGGGTCTGCCTCCTCGTCCAGGAACGCGGCCAGCGCGTGCCCGCCCTCGTGGTAGGCGACGGCGAGCTTCTCCTTCTCGTCGAGGCGCAGGCTCGACCGCTCACGCCCGATCGTGTGGCGTTCCCGCGCCTGCTCGACGTCGCGCATGCGTATCTCGTCGGAGCCGTCCCGGACGGCGATCAGTGCGGCCTCGTTGATCAGGTTCTTGAGGTCGGCGCCGGCCATGCCGGGTGTGCCGCGCGCGATGACCTGCAGGTCGATGTCGTCGCCCATGGGCTTGCCCTTGGTGTGGACGACCAGGATCTGCTCGCGCTCCTCCAGCGTCGGCAGAGGGACGACGATCTGGCGGTCGAACCGTCCCGGGCGCTGCAGCGCGGGGTCGAGCACGTCAGGGCGGTTGGTGGCCGCCATGATGACGACGCCCTCGGAGCCCTCGAACCCGTCGATCTCGCCGAGCAACTGGTTCAGCGTCTGTTCGCGCTCGTCGTGCCCACCGCCCAGACCTGCGCCGCGCTTGCGGCCGATCGAGTCCAACTCGTCGATGAAGATGATCGACGGGGCGTTCTCGCGCGCGGTCTTGAAGAGGTCCCGCACGCGGCTGGCGCCGACGCCGACGAACATCTCCATGAAGTCCGAGCCGGTGACCGAGATGAACGGCACCCCGGCTTCGCCGGCCGTCGCCTTGGCCAGCAGCGTCTTCCCGGTCCCGGGCGGGCCGACCAGCAGCATGCCCTTGGGGACCTCGGCACCGGCACGCCGGAAGCGGTCCGGCTCGCGCAGGAAGTCGACGACCTCCTTGATCTCCTGCTTGACCTCGCGGTAGCCCGCGATGTCGTTGAACCGTGTGGTCGGCTCGTGCGGCTTCCACAGGCGCGCGGTCGACTTGCCGACGCGCGACAACGGTCCCATCTGACCCCGCGCCTGCCGGTTCAGATACCAGAACAGCCCGAAGAACAACAGGATGGGAAGCCCGAAGAACACCAGCAGCGAGAGGACGCTCTCACCCTCGACGCGAGCATCGATCTCGACCTCGTTCTCTTCGAGGAAGGACTCGATGCCGTCCTGGCCGATCACCTCCGCCGGTGGGAGGGTCGACGTGAACCCGCCTTCGTCAGCGCGGTCACCGGACTCGCTGAACGTCCCCTCGATGGCCTGTCCGGTGAAGGTCACCGACTCGACGTCGCCGGCGGCCACCGCTCGGCGGAAGTCGTTGTAGGTCAGCGACTCGCCCGACGTCGTCGGATTGAGCAACCAGAGCAACCCGAGCGCGACGAGGAGGCCGACCAGTAGTCGATTGCGGTTGGTTGGGTTCACGTGCAGCCTCGCTACGTTTCCGTCTCCACCATTCCTACCCCGAGTTTGGGCGACCCACCAGTTGAGTGGGGGCGGTGATCCCACCTGTGCACAGCCTTTGAACATCCATGACGGTCACTTGGGAGATTGGTGATGGCACGCCCGACAACGCCGGCACGGGTCCCGGTCAGGAATCGGTCTGGGACCATCCGCGTCCACGGCGGCGGCGAGCGACGCGTCCGGATCATCCGTCAGCAGCGCACGACCCGCTCCGAGGGCACGCCCCGGAACGCGGTCCTCACCGATCGGTTCACCGTCCACCCTGTTCGGGTGGACCGGGGCGTGGTTGCCGACGAGGTGGTCGGAGGTCAGGCTGGAGGGTTCCACAGTGGCTGGATCACTGACGATGTCGTTGGGCCTTTCGAGGGCAAAAAGGGAACCCTAGGCTGGTGAGCGTCGTTCTGTGCGCCCCGGGTACGCTCACGCGCACACGATCGGCCAGTCCGAGCGGTCGAAGCTGGAGGACCACGTGCTACGCACCGACCTCACCGATCACCGCAGCACCGATGACTTGAGACTCGTGCGGGCGGTCGCCGACGGCGACGCCATCGCCCTTGCTGAGGCGTACCACCGCACGATCACCGCTGCGCACGCGTGCGCGCGCAGGCTGCTCGCCTCGCCTGTCGAGGTCGAGGCGCTGCTGCGTTCGGTCTACGCGGAGCTGTGGGAGGAGCCCCCGGTCGAGGACGCGTTGGAGGGGTGGGTGCGCGCACGCAGCTTCGCGCTCGGCACCGGCTACCTCCGGCAGCGTGGTCTCGCGGCGCCGTCGCCGTCACTCGCGGCGTGGACGTCGGGTGTCGACGCCGACGAGCGCAACGCGGCCAACGATCCGCTGGAGCGGATGATCGGCGAGCTCGAGCGCGACCAGCAGGCCGCGCTCGTCCGGGCGCACGACCAGGGCATCCCGACCTCCGACCAGGAGGAGGGCGCTGGCGAGGCCCTCAAGCACGCACTGCTGGCGCTCGCGAGTCCACTGAGTGACGCCGAGCGCCATGCGGCGGAGATGTGCAACAGCGGGGTGGCACTCGCCAACTGGATCTTCGGTCTGCTGCCTCCGCACGAGGCCGCGACCGTACCCGGTACCGCGGCGGAGCCGACGCCGTGCGGCCGCCTGGCCGGTGTGCTGCGGCGCGCGCGACGCCGGTTCGAGCCGCTGCCACCGACGCCCGACCTGGGCCACCGTGTGCTGGCGTGGGTGCTGAGCAACGGGCAGGCGCGGGGGCACCTGCTCCACGCGTCCAGCCTCGACGCCGACCTGCGCGTCGCGTCGTCAGACCTGGATCGCCGTGCGGACGATCGCGTCACAGGCATGCCCCGGTCCTCACTCGACATGGACCTGCCGACGTCGCCACCCGCACAGGTGCAGCAGCCGCCGGTCACCGCGTTGCGGCCCGAGAACGGGTCGTCCCCCAGTGGCTGGGCGCGACCTGAGCCCGAGCACGCCGACCGCGTGGACCGGGACGCCGGGTACGACCTGCCCACCCCGCTGCGCGCGCCGAGCGGCCCGCCGGCGCTGGCCGGATCCGGCGCCACGCCGGCCGCCTTCGGCAACGCCGCTCCCGCACTGGCGCCGGAGCCGGTCGACGACGACGAGGACGAGGATCTCGTCCGGATGCCGCTGCACAGGTCCGGACGTCCGTCCCTCTCACACGCGACCGGCGCGTCCCCCACCACACCCGACGTCGGCGAGACCCAGGCGTTGCGCCCTCCGCCCGACACCGCGGCGCCTGATGACGACGCGACGGCCCCGCCACCGGCGGCGCCACGGCGGCAGCACGACCCGGAGCCCCCTCCCGCCGGCCTGCATGGTGAGGACACCGCTGAGCCACCAGCCGGACTCCACGGCGACGACAGCGTCCCACCGCCACCCGCCCTCCGCGCGCGCGACACCGACACCGCACCACCGCCACCCGCGCTCCGGCCGCGCGACACCGACACCGCACCACCGCCAGGCGGACCGCCGTTCGACGACGACACCGCTGAGCGACCGGCCGGACTCAGGTTCGATGACCACTTCGGTGACGACGACGACACGGTCCCGCCGCCGGCATTCCGGGCGCGCGACGCTGACAGGGCACGTCCGCCGGCCGGGCTGCGTCCCGACGAGACGGCACCACCGGCCGGACTCAGGTTCGATGATGACCACTTCGGTGATGACGACAACACCCTGCCTCCGCCGCCGGCCCTGCGAGCGCGCGACGCAGACCGACGAGGGTCGTCGGAGGACGAGGTCGCGCCGAACCCGCTGGGCAGCCCGATGGGGTCAGGCGTCGACAGCGGCACCGAATCACCGCTACGACGCCCGCCGCGGGGGCGTGAGCGCATGCAGGAGACCCAGCAGACTGCGTTCACATCTGATCCGGACACCTCCTCCGACGACTGGGCATCACGCTCCCGGGACCACGACATCCCCCGCGAGCCGCAGGGATCGGATCCACGCCCGGCACGCACCGACTGGGAAGAGACGGTGCAGACACCCATCCAACGCGACGACAGCGACCCGCGTGTCGACGAGTTGTTCGGCGGTGCGGGAGCCGGTCCGGGGGCGCGGCCACAGGCGTCGTCGAGCAATCAGGCCGCGAACATGACGGCGCCGACCCTGCCAGCCGCTCGACGGCCGACTCCCCAACAGCAGTCGTCCCGGCCGTCACCCGCCCAACGCCACGCGAGCGACCCGATGACGTCGAGCCAGACGGGCTCGACGCCGCGTCCGGCCGCGCACCACACCGAGCCGGTCGACGACGCGCAGATGTCCGGCGGCGTCAGTCGCATCGTCCGATGGATCGTCGTGCTGGTGCTGATAGCCGCGGGCGCGGTCGTGGGCATCACGCTCGGACAGTGGGTCGCGGTGGGCTGACGACGCGGTATCCGCGTCGCCCGAAAAGTCCGGTGACCTCGTCGTCCGACGTCATGCACCACTGCGCGCCGGACGTGGCCGCCGAAGCGTCAGCCGACCGGCGCGGGCGGGTGCACGAGGCGGCGCGAGACCTCGCGTGCCAGCGCCCGCACCCTGGGGCCGAGCGTGGCAGGATCCCGCAGGCGCACCGAGGGTGCGACGATCCCGACGCTCGCGACCGGCCTACCGCGGCGGCCGACGATCGGTGCGGCGACGCCGACGACGCCGCGGTCGATCTCGTCCAGCGACAGCGCGTACCCCCGCGTGCGGCTCGTCTCGAGATCGGCCGACAGTTCCGGTGAGGCACCCAGGTCGCGCCGCAACTCCGGCTCGAACTGGAACAGCAGTGCACGACCGTGTGCACCGGCGACCAGCGCGTGACGCGTGCCGACCGGATAGTTCACGCGGGTGCTCAGGCCGCGTGGCTCGACCCGATCGACGACGACGACGTCCCGACGGTCACGTACGGCCAGGCAGACGGCCTCGTGCGCCTGCTCCATCAGCGAACGCATGCCCGGGAGCGCGTAGCGGCGCACATCGAGTTGACGCGTCGCACGGATGCCCAGCTCGATGACCGAGACGCCGAGGTGGAACCTGCGGGTGTCGGAGTCCCGGACGGCGAAGCCTTCGGCGGTCAGCGTGTCGAGCAGCCGGTACAGCACCGCACGGTCCAGTCCCGTCCGCGCCGACAGCGCAGCGACGGTCGCGCCCTCAGGCGCCTGGCTCAGCGCCTTGAGCACCTCCAGCCCGCGACCCAGGGTCCGCGATCCACCAGCCTGCACGTTCGCCATGGGGCCACACCCGCTCTCGTTCACCGACGTAGCCGCTCCAACAGGTCGTCGCGCGTACTCCGATCGGCGCCAGCCACCGGCTTGCGCTGGAATCATCACACAGAGCGAGCAAGAACCGTGCGCTACGTGGCGCAGATGCGCGCTCAGCGCACACATCATGCCGCAGGTCTCGCGCCCATCCTCTACGTCGGACTCCGCGCGGTACCCGCCCACCGGGGTCGTCCCAGACCCGCTCCACGCTCCCGACCCACTGCTAGGCTTCACACGTAGCTCGCGGTCACCGGTGTGACGGATCATTGACCCGCCGAACCGCCCGCATGTCGTTGCCTCCCCCGCTCGCGAAGGTGTTCGCCGTGTCCCAGCCCGACGCGATCCACACCGGATCGATCCCTGCGCCCTCGGCCCATGAAGGCGGGCCGGACCTGGACTTCCTCGCCGGATCCAGCGTGTTCCGCAAGCTGTACGACAACCGCATCCTCTATCTGAAGGGGCCGATCGAGGACACGGTCGCCGACACACTCGTGGCGCAGCTGATGTCGCTCGATGCGGAGTCCGAGAAGGACGTGACGCTCTACATCAACTCGCCGGGCGGTCTCGTCAGCGGGATGTTCGCCGTCTACGACGTGATGCAGCTGATGCGATCGAAGG
Source organism: Euzebyales bacterium (assembly GCA_036374135.1). Taxonomy (NCBI): domain Bacteria; kingdom Bacillati; phylum Actinomycetota; class Nitriliruptoria; order Euzebyales; species Euzebyales bacterium. The sequence goes on along the minus strand of DASUUK010000031.1, from coordinate 80,392 downwards.
TGAACACCATCTGCGTCGGCATCGCCGCGTCGGCGGCGGCCTTCCTCCTGGCGACCGGTACGGGCATCCGAGCGGCCACCCCGAACGCCCGAATCATGTTCCACCAGCCACTCGGCGGCGCGCGCGGCCAGGCGGTCGACATCCAGATCCAGGCCAAGCAGATCGTGTTCCTGCGCGAACGGCTGTACGAGATCCTCGCCGAGCGGATGAACAAGGACATCGAAGAGATCCGCCGCGACGCTGACCGAGACTTCTGGCTCTCGGCCGAGGACGCCGTGACCTACGGCGCGATCGACGAGGTCCGACAGCGCGGCGGCGTCTAGACGGGTCCGGCGACAGCGGCGGCGCGGAGACGACACCGCCCCGCCGTGGCCCCCCGCGCGCGCAGATCCCGGTCGGCGGTCAGACCCGCTGACAGCGCGGGCAGTAGGTCGTCCCGCGGCCAGCGACCTCGATCCTGCGCAATGTGGTTCCACAGCGTGGGCAGGGACGTCCCTGCTGTCCATACGCCACGAGGAACGTCGCGTTGCGCCCCGACTGGCCGTTGACCATCTGGTAGTCGCGGAACGTCGTGCCCTCACGCTCGATGGCGTCCGCCAGGACCTGACGGATCGCGGTCCACAACCGCGCGGCACGTTCCGGCCCCACCCGTCTCGCGCGTGGGTTGACGCGTGCGAGCCACAGCGCCTCGTCGGCGTAGATGTTGCCGACGCCGGCGACCGGACGCTGCGACAGCAGCTGGGCCTTGACCGGCATGCGTGAACCGGCGAGTGCGGCGTGGAAGCGCCGTGGGTCGAAGTCGGGCCCGAGCGGCTCAGGACCCATGCGTGCCAGCGTCGCGATGCCGGCGTGATCGCCCGCGGCCACGACGCTCAGACGGCCGAACCGGCGTACGTCACGGAAGTCCAGCACACCGTCGTCCAGCGTGAAGGTCGCGCGGACGTACGCGTCGGGGGTCCACCCGTCGCCCCGGAAGCGGAACGCACCGGTCATGCCGAGGTGCATCACCAGCTCACGCGGTGGCCTGCCCGACGCGTCGAGATCAGCCAGGAGGTACTTGCCACGCCGGCGCAGTGCGGTGACCGTGGCACCGACCACGGACTCGACGTCGGCGAACCGCGCCTGCCGGTCGATCCAGACGGCGGTGATGCGTCGTCCGACGACACGCGGGCGCAGCTGGCGGGCGACGCTCTCGACCTCGGGCAGCTCCGGCATGTCACCCAGCTTGCCGCAGCGGGAACGCCGATGATGAACCTGACGTGGCACGGGTACGGTCCCATCAGGACCGGCACGATCACCCGACCGCCGCCTGCAGGAGGACGTGCGATGGCCAGCAGCATCCTTGACGTACCCGAGCCGATCAACGAGCCGGTGCGGTCGTACGCGCCGGGAACCGCCGAGCGTGACGCACTCGCAGCCGAGCTGCGCGCGGTCGCGGCCGAGGTCGTCGAGGCGCCGCACGTCATCGCGGGCGAGGACGAGCATGCGGACGAGACCTTCGCCGTCCGCGCGCCGCACCGCACCGATCTGCACCTCGCCGACGTCCACCAGGCGACGACTCGTCATACCGAGGCCGCCGTCGCCGCCGCCAAGGCCGCGTCAGCGTCGTGGTCGACGACATCGTTCGAGGAGCGGGCGGCCATCTTCCTGCGCGCGGCGGACCTGCTGGCGGGACCGTGGCGTGACCGCATCAACGCCACCACCATCCTCGGTCAGTCCAAGTCGTGGCACCAGGCCGAGATCGATGCGGCGTGCGAGGCGATCGACTTCCTCCGCTTCAACGTCGCCTTCGCCCACCAGCTGCTGGCGAACCAGCCGCTGAACGCCGACGGGTTGTGGAACCGCATGGACTACCGCCCGCTCGAGGGCTTCGTGCTGGCGATCACGCCCTTCAACTTCACCGCCATCGCGCTCAACCTGCCGACCGCGCCCGCGATCATGGGCAACACCGTCGTCTGGAAGCCGTCGGAGAAGCAGGCGCTCGCGGCCCACTGGACGATGCGCGTGCTGATGGAGGCCGGGCTGCCGCCCGGCGTCATCAACCTGGTGCACGGCGACGGAGGTCTCGTCAGCGACGTCGCCATGCACGACGAGGCGTTCGCAGGTCTGCACTTCACGGGGTCGTCGAAGGTCCTCCAGGGCCTGTGGCAGCAGGCGGCGGAACGGCTCGACATGTACCGGGCCTTCCCGCGCATCGTCGGCGAGAGCGGCGGCAAGGACTTCGTGGTCGCGCATCCGTCGGCGAAGGTCGACGAACTGATCGTGGCACTCGGCCGCGGCGCGTTCGAGTACCAGGGGCAGAAGTGCTCAGCCGCCAGCCGCGCCTACATCCCCCGGAGCCTGTGGGACGGCGTCCGCGACGGGATCGCCGATCTCGCGTCGGCGATCCCCATGGGTGATGTCGCCGACCCGACCGTGTTCTGCGGGGCGGTCATCGACCGGGCGGCGTTCGAGAAGCACACCGACGCGATCGGTGCAGCCGTGGACGACGGTGCGAAGACGTTGGTGGGTGGCAACACAGACGACAGCGAGGGCTGGTTCGTGGACCCGACGGTGCTCGTGACCGAAGACCCGACCTCCATGACGATGGCCACCGAGCTGTTCGGACCGATCCTGACCGTCTACGTCTACGACGACGCGCGCTGGAGCGACACGCTGCACCTCGTGGACCGCACAAGCCCTTATGCTCTGACTGGTGCGGTGTTCGCTCAGGACCGCGCCGCCGTGGTCGATGCCAGCCAGACGCTGCGCCACGCCGCCGGCAACTTCTACATCAACGACAAGCCGACGGGATCCGTCGTCGGCCAGCAGCCGTTCGGTGGTGCCCGCCGATCGGGCACCAATGACAAGGCCGGATCGATCTTCAACCTCCAACGGTGGGTCAGCCCACGCACGATCAAGGAGACCTTCGTGCCGCCGACCGACTGGCGCTACCCGCACCTCGCGGAGTGAAGGTGACCTCATGACCCATCCTGCGCTGCTGCTGACCAACAGCGACGCGGGCACCGCGACCGAGGAGCGCATCACTGCGGTCGAAGCCGTGCTGCGCGACGCACGCGACGTCACACGGCGCACGTGTGACGACCCGACGGACCTGCACGACGTCCTCCGCCGGTTCGACGGCGACACCGTCATCGTGTGTGGCGGCGACGGCAGCCTGCACACGCTGGTCAACGTGCTCCACGATCTCGACCGCCTGACTGACACGACCGTCGGCATCGTGCCGCTGGGCACCGCCAACGACTTCGCGGCCGGGCTGGGACTGCCCGATGATCCGGTCGAGGCCGCCAAGGTCTGTGCGTCGGGTCATGCCACGCCGACGGATGCGCTCGTGACCGACGACGGTGAGGTGGTCGTCAATGCCGCGCACGCCGGCATCGGCGCCGTCGCCTCCGAGCGTGCGCGGCCGCTCAAGCCGCTCACGGGCGCACTTGCGTACCCGCTGGCGGCGTTGCTCACCGGCGCCACGACGGCCGGTCAGCTGGTGACGGTCGAGATCGACGACGACGTGGTGCACGAAGGACCGGCGCTGTTGACCCTGGTCGCCAACGGACCGAGCCTGGGCGGGCAGGCGCTGCTGTGCCCGACGGCCGATCCGCGCGACGGCCTGCTGGATCTGCTCGTGATCGGCGACGTGGCGATCGCCGCACGCGCCGCACTTGCACGCGACGTGCAGCGGGGCGAGCTCACCGCGCGTGACGACGTCGTCGGGCACCGGGGCCACATCGTCCGCATCCGTGGTGAGGCGATCGACCACAGCCGCGATGGCGAGCTCCGCCACGACATCGCGGACGCGACGTACCGGGTGCGGCCCGGAGCGTGGCGGGTGCTGCACCCGTAGCGCGGGTTGCCCATGTTGGTCCTGACGGATCGGCGCGGCCAGCCCGTGACGCGCCCGGCATGCAATCCTGATCACAAGCCCATAGGTTTGCCCGCGCGAACCAGCTGACGGGCCCGGCAGGTGGAACCTCACCATGACCATGCGACTGGACGACACCTGGACACCCACGTCCTGGCGTCGACTTCACGCTGCGCAGCAGCCCGACTGGCCCGACCTCGACCATCTCGAACGCGTGCTGGTCGGCCTCGATGCCCAACCGCCGCTCGTGTTCGCGGGAGAGGCGCGCCGCCTGCGTGATGAGCTCGCCCAGGTCGCCCGCGGCGACGCGTTCCTGCTGCAGGGCGGCGACTGCGCGGAGACGTTCGCCGCCTTCTCAGCCGACGCCATCCGCGACAAGCTCAAGATCCTGCTGCAGATGGCGGTCGTGCTGACGTACGGCGCCCAGCTGCCAGTCGTGAAGGTCGGTCGCATCGCCGGACAGTTCGCCAAGCCCAGGTCGTCACCGACCGAGCAACGCGGCGACGAGGTGCTGCCGACCTACCGCGGCGACGCCGTCAACGACCTCGCGTTCTCGTTGGACGCGCGCGAGCCGGATCCCGATCGCCTCACCCGCGCCTACCACCAGTCGTCGGCGACGTTGAACCTGCTCCGCGCGTTCACCCGCGGCGGCTTCGCGGACCTCGAGAAGGTCCACCTGTGGAACCAGGAGTTCGTGCGCAACAGCCGACAGGGGCAGCGGTACGCCGCGGTCGCCGACGAGATCACCCGCGCGCTGCGGTTCCTGCGGGCCTGCGGCGTCGATGTCACCAACGACCCGACGTTCCACACCGTTGATCTGTGGACGTCCCACGAGTCGCTGCTGCTCAACTACGAGCAGGCACTGACCCGGCGGGACTCCCTGACCGGCGACTGGTACGACTGCAGCGCCCACCTGCTGTGGATCGGCGAGCGCACGCGCGATCCCGACGGCGCCCACGTGCACTTCCTGTCGGGCGTGGGCAACCCGGTAGGCGTCAAGCTCGGCCCGACCGCCACGGTCGACGAGGCGGTCGCGCTGGCGGCGCGGTTGAACCCGGACAACGAGCCGGGCAGGCTGACGTTCATCGTGCGCATGGGCGCAGCAGCGGCACCGGACCGCCTGCCCGCGCTGGTCCGGGGCGTGCACCGCCGCGGCCTGTCGGTCGTGTGGTCGTGCGACCCCATGCATGGCAACACGTTCGTCAGTGGGACGGGCTACAAGACCCGCCGGTTCACCGACGTGCTCGACGAGCTGCGGACGTTCTTCGGTGTGCACGCGCAGGAGGGCACGGTGCCCGGTGGCGTGCACTTCGAGCTGACCGGCGAGGACGTCACCGAGTGCCTCGGGGGCGCGCAGGAGATCGCCGACGCCCATCTGGCGCACCGGTACGAGACCGCGTGCGACCCGCGTCTGAACAACAAGCAGGCGCTCGAGCTCGCGTTCCTGCTGGCCGAGATGCTGCGCGACGGCGCCTGACGGCGGGCGGCCAGGTGCGGCCCCCGCGACCACGACGGGCGTCAGTCGAACCGGCAGGCTCCGGTGTCGACGGGGCGTGTGCGCCCGGCGCCCTCGGCCACGATGTCGCGGATCGAGTCGGCCGCCAGCGCGTAGCCGGTGCTGGGGTCGTCCACGGCGGCCGCGAACACCACGCCCGCGACCTCGCCGTCAGCGGTGACGAACGGCCCGCCCGAATCGCCGCGCGTGACCGGGTCGGCGAGGATGAGCACCTCTCGGCGGACGCTCTGGCGCCCGTAGATGTCGCGGCCCTGCGCCCGCACACGCCGCCGCACCGCAGCCGGCTTGACCGTCAGCCGGTGACTGCCACCCGAGAACCCGAGCGTCGCGCCCGTGAGCCCGCGGTCGGGCACCTCACCGACCCATGGCAACGCGGGTGCACGCAGGCTGGGTGCTGACAGCACGGCCAGATCCAGGCGGGGATCGAACAGCACGACCCGTGCGGGACGGCGCCCACGTGGGTCGCGGACCGCGATGCTCTCACCACCGGCGACCACATGGGCGTTGGTCACGACAACGCCGGGTCGGGTCACGAACCCGCTGCCCGACGAGATGCTGTCGCACCCGGCCGCCTCGACCTGCACGACGCTGCGCTCTGCGGCCGCCTGCGCGGCCGCGACGACGCTGCCCCGTGGGGTCGGCGCGGGCGGAGCCGTCACGTCCGGCTGGAAATCGCTGAAGACCTCCGGGAACCCCTGCTGGTCGAGGTAGGTCCCGACCCGGGCGATCACATCCGGTGGCGCCGGGAAGGCGTCGGAGATGAGGTTGACCAGCCGGGAGTCGCGCAGGGTGTTGGCCAGCGACTGGAACGGGCCACGCGACAGTGGTGCGGCCAGCAGCCAGACCGCGAGCACCAGGCTGAGCGCGGCGACACCGATCCCCGCGGCTGCGTCGACGCCGCCCGCGCCCGCCCGGGCGGCGGCACGGCGCAGGCGGATACCGATCGCGATGCCGACCGACTGCGCCGCGAGCAGGCACACCAGCAGGATCGTCAGGGTGAGCAACGACAGGGTCGGGCCCGGCCCGTCCGCCAGCAGTGCCGCCACGCCGGGCGCGATCACCGCGCCCACGAGCAGGCCGACGGCCGCGATGCCGTACGACGCCACCTGAGACAGCCCGCCGAGGCGCCCCCCGCGCACGCACACGGCGACCAGCACGATCAGCAGCAGGTAGTCGAACCCGTTCAACATCAGCGCACCGTCAACTCCGTCGCAGCCCGCTCATACGAGCCGCCGGATCCGTCCGTCGGACACGTGCAGCACCGCGCGGGCCGCTTCGTGCAGCGCCGCGTGGTGGGTGCGGAACAGGGTGATCTCGTCGTTCCCACCGCCGTCGGGCGTCCTCGCCTTGACCGCCCCATCCTCACCGTCATGCTCATCATCATCGTCGAGCGCGGCCAGCGCCGCGTCCCAGTCCGTCGCCGCCGCCGCGTCGCGCAGGTGCATGGCCGGTGCCTGCAGCAGCGCGCGCTCGAGGTCCTGGATGACGGTCAGGACCACATCGGTCGTCGTCACCACGCCCGGCGTCGTCAGCAGGTGCAGCGCCTGCAGCTTGCGCATGGCCATCGCCATCACCAACCGCGGCTCCCCGAGTTCGGCCACCGCCGAGTCGACGGCGCGCAGATCGAGCGTCACCGCGTTGGGCACGGCGAACCATCGGCGCAGCAGCATGAACAGGTCTTCCGTCGCGCCGCGTATCGCCAGCAACTCGCGTGGCTTGGGGATCTCGTCCATTGCACTCCAACGCTACCCGAGCACCCGCTCGCGGCGCGTCGAACGACGCCGATCGTACGGGTCGCACGCTGGACGACTAAGGTTGTCCCGTGGCTGACGCGAGTGCTCTGCTGATCACGGTGACCGGACGGGACCATCCGGGCATCACCGCCACCCTGTGCGCCGTGCTCGAGGAGCACGCCGCGCGGATCATCGACATGGAGCAGGTGGTCATCCATGACCGACTGATCCTGGGCATCCTCGTGTCGTTGACCGGGGACGAGGCGCTGCTGCGCAGCGACGTCGCCGCCATCGCCGACGAGATGGCGGTGCACATCGAGGTCGAGCAGATGGCGTCGCGACGCGCCGGCAGCCCGGTCGGCCGCCACTCGGTCGTGATCCTCGGACAGCCGTTGCGGCCGTCGGCCGTTGCGGCGCTGACGGCGGTCATCGCCGAGCAGGGTGCCAACATCGACCGGATCGAACGCCTGTCGCGCTACCCCATCACCAGCTTCGAGCTCACCGTGTCCGGCGCCGACGGACCGTCGTTGCGCGACGGGCTGGCGACCGAGGCCGCCCACCAGCGCGTCGACGTCGCCGTGCAGGCGGCGAACCTGTACCGCCGCGCGAAGCGCTTGATCGTCATCGACGTCGACTCCACGTTGGTGCAGGGCGAGGCGATCGAACTGCTGGCCGAGGAGCTCGGCTGTGCCGACAAGGTGCGCGAGATCACCACGCGGGCCATGGAGGGCGAGCTCGACTTCGAGGAGTCGCTGCGCGAACGGGTGCAGCTGTTGGCCGGCTGCCCGCTCGAGGTGCTCGATCGTGTTCGCGGCCGACTGCGCCTCACACCGGGTGCGCCCCTGCTCGCCCGGACCCTGCGTCGCCTTGGCTTCGTGACCGCCATCGTCAGCGGAGGGTTCACCCAGATCGTCGAGCCGATCCGCGACGACCTCGGCCTCGACCACGTTGTGGCCAACGAGTTGGAGATCGCCGACGGCCGGCTGACGGGCAACCTTCTCGGCGACATCGTCGACCGCAGAGGCAAGGCGGCCGCGCTGCGCGACCTCGCCGCGCAGACCGGCGTGCCGATCAACCAGACGGTTGCGGTCGGTGACGGCGCCAACGACCTGGACATGCTCCGCGCGGCCGGCCTCGGCATCGCGTTCAATGCCAAGCCCGTGCTGCGGGAAGCGGCGGACACGACCGTCAACGTGCCGTATCTTGATGCGATCCTGTTCCTGCTGGGCATCACCCGGGAGGAGATCGACGCCGCCGACGCGGACGCGGTCAACGCCCGCTGATCGGCACGAGGCACGAGGAGCAAGCCACGGTGGTGCTGTTCGCCCGGACCCGGGCCAACCCGATCTTCTACGCCGACCGGCTCGCGCTGATGATGCGCGACGAGCCGGCACGGCTGGAGCGCATGCGCACCGAACCGCGCAACGTCGACCTCATGTTGTGGAACGTGTTCGCGTCGCTCGACACCCACGACGACCAGGACTGGCTGGCCTACCGCCTGCAGACCGTCGGCGGACCGAACCTCCGCGCACCGGTGCGCATGTCGCTGTTCTCCGGGCGCCTGCACGCGCCGCACCTGCGCCCGTCCCGCGCCTACGTCCGCGAGATCCACCGCCGCGCCGGCGTGGAGCACGGTGACCACGACGCGATCGCGATGTACGAGGAGCCCGTCGAGGTGCCGGTGCGCATCGAGACACCCGAGGTCCTGCTGCTCGTCGACGGCGGCCGGCAGCGGCTGCGCTCGGGAACGGGCGGACGGGACCGGTTCACCGAGATCGTCGACAGCGGCCTCGAGCACGCCCGCCGGCTGTCATCGCGGCTGTCGATCGGACTGGTCCTCGACGACGACAGCAGCGTGCTCACCGACGACGTGCCGCGGCTGGCCACCGCTGCAGGGCTTGCGCCGCGGCTGCCGTGGCGCGACGATCTCCCCCGCGTCGATGTCCACGGCACCGGCTGGTCGGCGCTGATGGCGCTCTGGAATGACGAAGCCGGCCACCTCGACCTGGGCGGCCAACCCACGCGGGCGTTCCGCTCCTACACCGAGCGCGCGTCAGCCTGACCCGTTGACCGCGTCACCGTCCGGTGCCCCGGCGTGTCACGCCGCCCGCGGGACGTCGTCCACCTGCCCGCGCGCCACCGCGCGCAGCCGTCGGCCCTCGGATGACAGCACCGTACCGGCAGCACCGACGACGACCAGCGCGCCCGCGAACAGATGGCGCCAGTACAGTGGCTCGCTCAGCAACCACCATGCGAGCCCGCCCGCGATGAAGGGCTGGGCGAGACGCATGATGGGCGGGATCGTCGCCGGGACGTAGCGCAGTGGCCACGTCATGACGAAGTGGCCGACCGTCCCGGGGCCGATGGCGACGCCAGCGGCCAGCAACAGGTCCGTGACCTCCACCTGCAGGGCCGGCGCCCCGGTTGCGAGCACGAAGGCACTGACGACCGTTGCCGCGACGGTGATGGTGCCGAACAGGAACGGCACGACGGCGAGGTGGTCGCGCCCCCGTTTGGACAGCAGGAAGAACGCCGCGAAGGCGACCACATTGCCGAGCGCCATGGCCATCCCCGCGACGTTGCCGGTTGGCGCCGACGAGGCAGCCACGGCCAGCAGCGCGGCGCCGGCGATCGCGACGGCCGCCCATCCCCAGAACCCGCGCCCGGGACGTTCGCCGAACATCCAGCGGGCGCCGACCGCAGTGACGACCGGCGCGAGCGCCGCGACGAGGGTGACATCGACGACGGTCGTGACGCGGATCGCGGTGAACAGCAGCAACTGGTGCATACCGAACGCGACCCCGGCCCACACCGCCACCCGCCACTGGTGCGCGCGCGGCCACTGCTCGCCGGCGCGCACCTGGAGAACCGTCAGGACGCCCAGCGTGACCACGCCGATCCACAGCCGCCAGAAGCTGAACACCGGTCCGGACACGCCGGACGCCTGCACCATCACGGGGCCGGTCGAGTACAGCAACACCCCCGCCGCGACCAGGACCAGCGGGTAGCGCCGTGCCGCCGACCGGATGCGGTCGGCGGTCACGATGGCCGGATGAGCCGAGCCGCGGACGGCCTATCCGACGGCGTCGGCCGCCCCCTGCTCGGTCGTCGCACCCGCGTGACGCAGCTGACCGCTGGAGTCCTCGAGGTGCGCTCGGACGAACCACTGGAACATCTCGAGCTGTTCGGTCTGGGCGATGATCATGTCCTGCGACACCAGGTCGAGGTCGTCGAACTCGGCGATCGCCTTGCGATGGTCGCCGATGACGCCCGTGTAGACCACGTCGAGCGCCGCCAGGTGCTCGTCGGTGGTCGCACGCATCAGGTCGTAGTCATCCCACGCGCGGTTCTTGGCGACGAACCCAGGGGTGCCAACCGGCTGTCCACCCATCGTGGCGATGCGCTCGGCGACGTCATCGGTCATCGTCCGGACAGCGTCGACCTGGGGATCGAGCATTTCGTGGACGCCGATGAAGGTCGGCCCGACCACGTTCCAGTGGATGTGCTTGAGGGTCAACTGGAGGTCGAGCAGTGCCGTCAACCTGTGCTGGAGGGTTTCGATGACACGCTCGGCGTCGGCTGTGTCCATGCCGGGGACCGTGTACTTCGAAGACATGCGGCAGCGCTCCTTCGCGCGGGATCGTAATGGGAACGTACCCATCGTTCCCGTCCCGCCCCGCCGGTAACCCGCCGCCCGACCGGCTCGACGACGCCCGACCTGGCGGGCCTCGGACATCAGCATCGTCCCCTCCGGACCACCCGCATGCCCAGACCTCGGGCAAAGTCCTTGACCGGCGTCGGCGACGTGCTGCAATAATGCTGCACCCCGACGAGGAGGTTGGCAGACGATGGCGGAGTTCCGCCTGACGAGTCCTGCGTTCCAGCACGACGAAGATCTGCCAGACCGCTTCTCCGCTGACGGTGGCAACGTGTCGCCTCCCCTCGAGTGGTACGGCGTGCCCGAGCAGGCCAAGGAGCTCGTGCTGATCTGCGACGACCCGGATGCCGAGGTGGGGGTGTTCACCCACTGGATCGTGTACGGCATCGCCGCGCACGAGACCCAGCTGCCCGAGGGCGTGCCACGCGATGCGGTGATCGACGAGCCGGTCGAGCTGATGCAGGGACTCAACGAGTTCGACGAGGCCGGCTACACCGGCCCGACGCTGGGCGACGAGCTCGAGGAGACACTGCCCCACCGTTACTTCTTCCGCCTCTTCGCGCTCGACACGGAGATCGATCTGCCACCGGGTGCGCGTCGCGACGAGATCCGTCGCGCCTCGGTCGGGCACGTGGTCGGCACCGCCGAACTCGTTGTGATCGCGTGACCCGGATCGGCGTCGAGCACACGGCGGCGCACCTGTGACCGATCGGGCTGCTGCCACACCACCGCCGTGGCAGCAGCGGTTCCGGGCCGTGCGCCACAGCCTGCCGGTGTGGGCACGCGGAGCTCCGGAGCGGTCGGCCTACAGCACCAACGTCTCGGGCGTGCGCCAGGTCTGGTCATGGGATCTGTCAACCGACAAGCACACACCGATCACGGACCGGCCCACAGGTGTCCGATGGGGTGTGCCGCTGCCGGACGGCGGCGGCATCGTGTGGTTCTCCGACGATCACGGCGACGAGGTCGGGCAGTTCGTGATCTCACCGTTCGATGGCGGTGACGCCGAACCGTTGGCCCCCGCGGTGCCGGCCGGGTGGTCGGCCGGCCTGTCACTGCGCGCGCGGCGCCACGCGTTCGGTCGCGCCGACGCGGACGGCTTCTCGATCGTGGTCGTCGAGGCCGGGGACGCGACGGTCATCATCACCCGCACCAGCCCGGTGTCGGTCGGTGGTCTGTCCGCCGACGCCGAGCTGCTCGCGCTGTCGGACACCTCCCACGGCGACACGTTGCATCCGACCGTCCAGGTGGCGGACACCGCCGGGCAGATCGTCGCGACCGCGTACGACGGGCTTGGCAACACCGTCGACCCTGCGGGCTGGTCGCCGGTGGAGGGTGACCAACGCCTCGCGCTGGTGGCTGACCGCACCGGACGGCGGATCGTCGAGGTCTGGGACGTCGCCTCCGACATCCGCACACGGTGCGATGTCGACGTTCCCGGGGAGCTCGACGTCGAGGACTGGTGGCCAAATGGTTCAGCGTTGCTGCTCGCACACGAGTACCGCGGCCGCCGGACCCTGCTGCGCTACGACATCGCGGGCGGACGGGTCGCTGACGTCGAGCTCGGACCGGGCACGGTCGGTGCTGCTCGGGTCCGACCGGACGACACCCTGTGGTACGTCTTCGAGTCGTCGGCGCACGCGCCGACGGTCCGCTCGCGCGCCGGGCACGACGATCGCGTGCTGCTGTCCGCCCCGGGCACACCGGCGCCAGACGGTGTGCCCGCCCGGTCGATCGACTACCTCAACGATGACGGCGACATGGTTCACGCGTTCCTGTCGCTGCCACCGGGCGAGCCGCCGTTCCCCCTCGTCGTCGACGTGCACGGTGGTCCCCACGCCCAGGTCGGCGACGAGTTCGACCCGACGGTGCAGGCGTGGGTCGACCACGGATTCGCCGTCCTGAGTCCGAACTACCGCGGGTCGACGGGCTACGGCAAGCGGTGGCAGGATGCCCTGGAGGGCGATCCGGGCCGCCCTGAGGTCGTCGATCTGCGCGCCGGTCGCGACCACCTCGTCGCGTCCGGCGTGGCGGACCCGGATCGGATCGTGCTGACCGGCGCCTCGTGGGGTGGGTACCTGACGCTGCAGGGCATCGGAACGGTGCCCGACGCCTGGTCCGCGGCGGTGGCGGTGGTTCCAGTCGCGGACTACCTGGCGGCGTACGAGGACGAGTCGCCGGCACTGCGCGAGTTCGACCATGGCCTGTTCAAAGGCACGCCCGACGAGCGCGGTGACCTGTACCGCGAGCGGTCGCCGATCACCTACGCGCATCAGGTGACCGTTCCGGTGCTGATCATCACGGGCGCCAACGACACGCGGTGTCCGCGCCGGCAGGTCGACAACTACGTGGCGGCGCTCCGAGAGCACGGTGTCGCGTGCGACTACGACGTGTTCGAGGCCGGCCACGGCTCGATGGCGATCGCCGAGAACATCCGGCAGCAGGCGCTGGCACTCGACTTCGTCGCCCGGCACCTGCGCACCCCCGCCGCGCAGCGCTGAGCAGAGGCTCGTCCATGCCGCCGTACGGGGCGGCGCGAACACGTCAGCCGGGGTCGCCGTTCACGCGTTGGATCCGAAGCCCGCACGGTCGCGCTCGGCCCGGTCACCGATCATCGCCAGCCCGGTGACGACAGCCAGGCCGATCGCCGCACAGACGACCGCCAGCACGATCTCCCCACCGTCGCCGGGAGCGTGCAGCACGCCCTCCTCGGTCCGCCAGGGCCACAGCCGACGTAGCGAGCCGGCCATCAGACCGACCAGCACCGCCATCGTCGCGTCCTCGTGCGCGTCCAACAGCCATGCCAGCAGCTTGGAGAACAGGGCCAGGCCGGTGATCGCCCCGACCGCGAACACCGCGATGTACCCGATGTCCAGGTTGCCGGCGGCCTCGAGCGTGGGCTCGTACATCCCCATGATGAGCAGCAGGTAGGCGCCGCTGACACCCGGCAGGATCATGGCGCAGATCCCCACCACCGCCGAGCCGAACACCAGCGGCAGCGCGGGATTGCTGACGGTCGACGGCGTCAGCCCCGCGAGCACGAACGCAACGACGGCGCCGGCGGCGGCGAGGCCGATGTGCATGCCGCGACGCTCCGATATGCGCCGCCACGGGATCGGCAACGCACCGGCGATCAGGCCGAAGAACACCGCCGAGGTGATGATCGGGTAGTGCTCGATGAGCGACGGCAACACCAGGCTGCCGACGCCCAGCGCCGCCAGGATGCCGACGCCCAACGGGATGACGAGCCCGAACTCGGTGCGCCGCCAGTGCTCGGCGGCGGCGTCCCGGTCACTGCGGAGCACGGATCCGAGCGCCGACGCGACCCGGTGGATGCTGTCGATCAGCCGCTCGTAGATCCCGAGGACCAACGCGACCGTGCCGCCGCTGACGCCGGGGATGATGTCGGCGCCACCCATCAGCATGCCCTGCAGGCCGTGGGTGATGGTCGACGCCGAGCGGGAGCGCCGGGCGGAGCCGGTGCCGTCGACGACCTGGTTGTTCGCGGTCATGTCCTGCCATCCGATGAAGTCGACGTGGGTGCCACAAGGTGACGTCCCGGCGTCACATCCGCGCGCTCGCGCCCCGCCCGACGACGCCGCAGCGCAGCGTAGCCGAATCGGCGCCGACGGGCCGCCCACGCGGTGTGGACGTCCGCCACGGTACACCGCCCGGTGGCTAGCATGACGCCATGGCCCCGAGCACGTCCAGCACGGTCTCCGACGGCGCGGCCGCGCCGTCCGCACCCACACTCGTGCACGCGGCCGAACCACTCCCGGGCATGCCGAGCCCGCCGCCGCGGGATCCCGAGATCCGGCTGTCCTTCTCCCGGGTCGACACGTACGAGCGCTGTCCCCTGCTGTTCAGGTTCCGCTACGTCGACAAGTTGCCGTCGACGCCGAGCCCTGACCTGTCGTGGGGATCGGCCATCCACGCCGCGCTCGAGGTGTGGTGGAGCCAGAAGCTGCCGACACCGCCGCCGGTCGAGGTGCTCTACCGGGCGCTGTACGAGCACTGGGAGGACACCGGGTTCGCCGACATGGACCGCGAGACCAAGCTCGTCTGGTACCGCCACGCGCGCGATGTGCTGGCGCGCCACCACGAGCGCTACGCGGCCGACTACCGGCCGGCGGTCGCGTGCGAGCAGTGGTTCGAGCTCGACCTTGGCGACGGCGTCGCCGCACGGGGGTCGATCGACCACGTGGCCCGCACGGCGTCCGGTGGGCTGGGCATCGTCGACTGGAAGACCAACCGCAGGGCGCGCAGCCGCAGCGAGGTCGCGTCGAGTCTGCAGCTGGCGATCTACACGCTGGCGGCGCGCGAGTTGTGGGGCCGCGAACCGGAGTGGGTCGCGCTCGATTTCGTCGTCCCCGGCCTACGCGTCACGGTCGACCGCGCCGAGATCGACGTCGACGCGGCGCTCGAGCGGTTCCGCGAGGTCGCACGCAGCATCGCCGCCCAGGACTTCGACCCGAGCCCGTCACCGCTGTGCGGTTGGTGCGACTACCGCGGCGTGTGTCCGGCGTTCGACGGCGACGGTCCGGACGTCCCCGGCCTGGCCGTCGTCGAGCTCGAACGCCTGCGGCGGCGGCGTGCGCGCGACGAGGCCCGCATCGCCGAGCTCGAGCAGATCGTGTCGCGCTACCTGGGCGAGGAGATGGCGCTCGACCTCGACGGCGGGGCGCCCACCGACTGACGCACAGCGGGTGCCGGTCGGCCGGGACGGCCCGCGATCGACGACGGCGTCGAGCGATGCGGATCGGACACGACGGACACGGTGCACGGTGTTCCCCGTGTCCGAACGACGTCGCTCGTGCGTCAACGTCCGGCAACGCCCGCGTCGAGCGACGCGCAAGCACAAGGGTGGGAGCCGGCCGATAAGCCGGATTCTGTCAGCACCGCGATCGCGGTGGGGCGACCATCTATCTGGGATCGACGTCGCCGTCGACCTCGTGCGGCCTACCTGGTGCTCGGCGGGCCACCTGCGAACGCACCTGCTTGGCCTTGCTCCGGACGGGGTTCACCTGGCCGTCGACGTCACCGCCGACGCCGGTGCGCTCTTACCGCACCCTTTCACCCTTACCGGTGGTGGCGTGCGCCGCCACCGGCGGTCTGCTCTCTGTTGCACATGCCGCGTGTCGCCACGCCTGGGCGTTACCCAGCGTCCTGCCCTGTGGAGTCCGGACTTTCCTCGGCGGGCGATGAACCCGCCGCGGTCGCCTGGCCGGCTCCCGGCACCAGGATATCCGCCGTCGGGTCAGCCGACGACGGCGCGGAGATCCTGCACCAGCCGCTGGTACGAGGCGATCTCCAGCGCGAGCGGCGAGATCGCCTGCTTGACCGCCTTGGCGATCTCCGTGTGGTACTGCTCGCGGACCCACTGCGCGTAGCGCCGGGCCCCCGTGGCGATCACGCGTTCGCGCACCAGTCGGAAGATCAGCCACCCCACGGCACCGACGACCGCAAGGCCGATCGGTAGCGATATGCCGGCCACCTCCGGCGTGTCGTCGATCGGCAGTTCGAGGTAGGTCGACGCCGCCAGCACAGCCAGCCAGACGACGCCGATCACGGCGAGCAGTTCGAACAGCCCCCACGACAGCGACACCGGCCGCCACCATTTGCGCCGTGGCGGCGTCGCGGTCACGCGCGAGAGCGCATCGCTGGTCATCCGCTGGAGCGGTCCGCTGGCGTCCAGCGCGACCTCGCGCAGGCGCGAGCGCCACGGCCTGGTCAGCCCGCGTCCGTACTCGACGCTCAGCTCCTGCAGGGCGTGCTGTACGGCGACCGGCGACGGGTCGTTGGCGTCGGGGTCGAAGTCCTCCAGTGCGAACGTCGACGACGGCCTCCGGCGCGGGATGATCCCGGCCAGCGCCCGCAGCAGGGGCGGACGGGTCGCGCGGCGGGCCGCGATCGCGTACCGCTGCGCCTCTGCCGCCGCCCGATCCTCGACCCTCGCCGCCGACGCGACCACGTCGACGAGCGGATCCGGTTGGAGCGCATGTTCGGGCGGGAGGCCGATGTGCGCGGCGAGGTCGTCGGCCGTCTTGCGCAGGTCGCCGTCGATGCGCTGCATCGCCGCGGTGCGGCGGTTCGCCATCTCCGACAGGGCGCCCCGCAGCTTGCCCATGCCGGTGCCCTCGGTCGCCGAGATCGGAAAGATCTCGACCTTGCCGAGTCCCTCGCCCGCCAGGATGCGCCGGAGATCGGTGACGCACGCGTCGCGCTCGGCCGCGACGAGCTGATCGACCTTGTTCAACGCGACGAGTTGCACCTCGGCGTGCTGGCGCAGATCCTTCAGGTAGCCCCGGTGCAGGATGCCCTGGGCGTACTTCTGCGGATCCAGCACCCACAGCAGCACGTCGACGCGCCGGATGAGCTTGTCGACCGTCGCCTTGTGGTCGATGCGGATCGAATCGTGATCGGGGAGATCGAGGACGATCAGTCCCGAATCAAGACCGATCTTGTTCTCGGGTGTGAAGCGCTTGCGGACATCGAGCCAGTCGAGCAGCGAGTCCGCGCCCTCGATGTCACCGACCACGAGTCCGAACGGGTCGGTCGTCGTCGGCCGGCGCACACCGACCTCAGCGACGTCCTCACCGGCGAGCGCGTTGAACAGCGTCGACTTGCCGCTGCCGGTGCCGCCCGCCAGCGCGACCACGATCGCGGCATCGCCCCGCGCCAGTCGCTCGCCGGCGTTGACGCGCACCGCCGTGGCCCGGTCGACGACCTCCTCGGGCATCATGCCGCGGCCCGAGTCGACCGCGCGTTCCAGGGCATGCAGGCGTGGCGCCAGGCCCTTCCCGGTGTCGTTCTTGGTCAGTTCACCCACGACCGCACCTTCTGGACGGCATCTGCGCGCTCGTCGAGCTGATCCATCAACTTGGGCGACGGCGCCGCCGCGGCGAGCACCGCGGTGAAGCGGCGACGGTGCACGGCGACCAGCTCGGTGAAGCGCTTCTCGAGATCGCTGCGCACCGTACCGATCAACCATCGCATGTTCGCGGCACCCAGCACCCGCGTCAACAGCGCCTGGTTGGCGGCGCCCGCGGCGGTCGCGATGCCAGCTTCGGCGCCGGTGAGCCCACCGGTCTGCGCGAGCGTGGCGATGATCGCGCCGGTCGCGGTCGCGTTGATGACGGCGGTGAGCCACCGCGCCCGCAGGCGGCGCTTGGCGCCCTTGGTCTCGACCAGCCGCACCACGGTCGCCTGCCACTCGTCGATGGTCTTGCGGGTCCGCGCCTCGAGGTCCGGTGGTGGCTCGGACAGCTCGGGATTGTCCTCGAGCAGTTCACCGCCGGCGGGCACCGTCCCCCACTCGTCGACGATGCGCCCCGACGCAAGCTCCAGCAACTGGTACGCCAGATCGGCGACGTCGGTCGCGACCGCCTGCCGGACCTCCTCCTCCTCGTCGGCCCGTTCACCGCCCAGCGTGCCCATCAGGCTGCGCGCCCAAGTGCTCGCGCGTTCACCCGCGCGCTCGACGAGCGCCAGCATGCCGCTGCTGCCAGCGAACCGGTTCCAGCGCAGCACGACCTCGTCACGCAGCGCGCGCCCGTCGTCGAGAGCCGCGCCGAAGTCCCGGCGCGACTGGGCGATCGCCCGGTTGATCACGTCGTTGAGGACACCCAGCGTGGTCGTCTCGTCGCGCACCCACTCGATCAACCCGGCGACGTCGGACGTCATGATGTCGAGCGCACCCTCGATCGTCTGCCGGCGACGCGAGCGACGGACCAGCGGGCCGGACAGCTCGCGCAGCCACCGTTCGATGCTGCCGACCACCGGGCGTGGCAGGCGTTCGTCGATGACCCGCGCGGTTTCGACCGTGAACAGCTCCGGCTCGATCGACGCGCTCTGTGCGAGCTTGTCGTTGAAGTCCGCCGCCAACTCGTCGACGTTCTCGGCGTCGACCCGGGTCAGGGCGACCGCGATCGCGGTCCGCCGCGCGCCGGCTCGGATCAGGTAGCGCATCGATTCGTGATCGGCGTACTTGGCCGCCGAGGTGCACCACAGCCACACGTCGGCGGCATCGAGCAGTGCATCGGCGATCTCGCGGTTGCGTGCCGAGATCGAGTCGATGTCAGGCGCGTCGACCAACGCCAGCCCCAGGGGGATGTCCTCGTCGCGGATCAGCTCCAACCTCGCGGCGTTCTCGCCGGCGTCGCGGCCCGACCGACGGCCCTCGTACTCGACCCGCACGAAGTCCGCGAGCACCCGGTCGTCGGTGAACCAGTGGGCGTCCACCGGGTGCACGATGAGGACGGGGTTCTCGGTCGTCGGTCGGATCACGCCGGTCCGCGACACCGCGCGACCGACCAGTGTGTTGACGATCGTGGACTTGCCCGATCCGGTCGTGCCACCGACCACCACCAACAGCGGCGCCCCGAGCGAACTGATGCGCGCGACCAGGCCGTCGATCTCACGTCGGAGGTGGTCCCGTTCCGCGCGGCGTTCCTGGGCCTGGTCCGCAGACAGCGAGAACGAGCACGCCGCGATCACCTGACGCAGGTCACGGAGCGCGGTGACCAGTGGCGCGGTGTCGGTGGCCTCGTCCATGTCCTCCCAAACCTGCGTCCTCGACAGACCTGCGGGGCGCAGGTACTCGATCGGCAACCTTCGATGCTAGTCGCCCGTGATCAGGCGGTCGCGACGAAACCTTCCGACAGCAAAGCGCATGAGCAGCAACGTTAGCAACCACAGGATCACGCCGAGGGCGATCAGCAATGCCATGTCGAACAGGAACAGGCCGGCGACCTGTGCCACGACCATGCCCACGATGGGGACCACGACGATGCCGCTCATCTGACTCGCCTCCTGGAACGTCTTGACCCGGGCCGAGATCACGACGATCACGCCGAGGCTGACGCCGGCCGCCCCAGGTGCGACGAACCCCACGAGCACCACCCACACACGGTTGGGAAACGCCGCGGGCAGGCCGTAGGCGCCGAGCACCCCGTTGGCGATCACGCCGTAGCACGCCGCGCAGACCAGTGTCACGACCGTGGCGATCAGCCATGGTGCGAGCAGCTTGCCGACGAACAGTTCGCGGTCGGTCGTCGGCGAGTGCAGCAGCGCGTCGAGCGTGCCGCGCTCGCGTTCTCCGACCACGCTGTCGGCCGCCGTCACGCTGGCCACGAGTATCGGCACCAGCAGGAACAACGGTGCGAAGACATACACGAGCAGCAGCAGGACGGCCTGCTGGGCGGGGTCGTCGGGCAGGGCAGGGATGTCCGGTGGCAGGCGCGCCAGCAGCAGACGCAGCTCGTCGGACAGCGCGGACGGCGCATCGACGGCCGTCAGCAGCACCAGCGGTGGCACCAGCAGCAGGAGGACCGGCACGATCACCGAGGGCAGCAGGACCGCGCGGCTGCGCCTGACGACGCGCAGGTCCCTGCCGGCGATCGCGAGCACCGCCGAGCGGTTGAACGAACCGGTCACAGCTGCCCGCCCGCATTCGAGGACGCCTCCGACACGTCGGATTCCTCGCCGTGCAACGCCAGGTAGAAGTCGGTCAGCGTCGGCTGGTCGATCGCGACGCCGTAGATGTCGATGCCGTCCTCCACGAGCATGCGCACCAGCGCCGGCACGTCCTCGTAGCCGACGCCGTGGACGCGCACGGCACCGTCCTCGATGGGCTCGACCGTGTACGACATCGTCGCTGCAAGCTCTCCGATCCGCGGGTGCGCGTCGTCGTCCACCCGCAGCTGCAGGCCTCGCGCCGCCACGCGTCCCGCCAGTTCGGAGGGCGATCCGAGTGCGACCAGCGCGCCGCGCTGCAGTACGGCGACCCGGTCACAGATCGCCGCGGCCTCGGTCAGGTCGTGGGTCGACATGACGACCGTCCGGGCGTGTGCACGGGCCAGGTCGCTGATGAGCTGGCGCACACCGTGGGCGGCCATCGGATCCAGCGTCGCGGTCGGCTCGTCGAGCAGCAGCAGCGACGGGTTTGGCAGCAGCATCCGCGCGAGGGCGAGGCGCCGCGCCATCCCGGCGCTGTAGTCGCCGACGACGTCGTCGAGCCGGTCGTCGAGGTGGAACGACGTCGTCAGTTCGCCTATGCGGTCGCCGGCGTGCCGCCGGTCCACTTCGTGGAGTCGCGCCGTGAACTCGAGGTTCTCGCGTCCGGTCAGCCGTCGGTCCAGGGAGGGCTGCGTCAGCAGGACGCCGGTGCGCCGGCGTACATCGGCGCCGTCGATGGCGGGGTCCATACCGAACACACGCACCGTGCCCCGGGTCGCCGCCAGGACGCCGTCGATCAACCGCAGCGTGGTGGTCTTGCCGGCGCCGTTGTGCCCCAGCAGCCCGATCACGTCGCCCTCCGCGATCTCGAGGGTCAGGTCTCTGACGGCCGTGACGCTGCCGAACTCACGGGTGACGCCGCTGAGCGCGACCACGCCGGCGCGTTCAGCGGTCACTCCTCGGCCGGCTCGACGAGCAGTCGTCCACACTGGACGCACCGGGCCAGACCGAGCTCGCCGATCTCCCGGCCCTCCTCCAGCTCGCCGGCCGTCAGCTGCAGGTGACAACCCTGGCACGTGTTGTTGCGCAGCTCTGCGACCGCCACTCCGTCCTTGCGGGCGCGCAACCTGTCGTACGCTCCGACGATGCCGGGCGTCAGCCCGGCGACGACCTCTCGCCGGGCGGCCCGCTTCTCGCCCAGCTCGGCATCGATGTCGGCGGCCGCGGCGTCACGCGCCTGCTCCAACGGCGTGACCTCGTCACGCAGCTCGACGCGGCGCTCCTCCAGCGTCTTGACCGTCCCGGTCAGCTCCTCGTGCCGTTCCATGGCCTCGAGCAGCTCGTCCTCGAGGTCGCGCTTGCGGGTCTTGAGCGAGGACAGCTCGCTGCGCAGCGCCTCGACCTCGCGCTCGGTGACGATGGCCCCCGAGTACATCCGACCCTCCTCGGCCCGACGCCTGCTGTCGACGGCGTTGACGTCGTGTTCCAGGCGCTTCTGGCGGCGGTCCACCGCCACGAGCTCGTCCCTGGCCGTGAGATGGTCCGAGTTGACCTTGTCCAGCAGCGCAGCGCGGTCGTCGAGCGCCTGCTGCTCGGGCAGGTGCGCGCGACGGTGCTCCAGGCGACGGATGTCGGTGTCGATCTGCTGGAGTCGCAGCAGCTGACGCTGCTGCTCGGCACTCGCCTTCGTCACGATGTGGTCGCCTTTGATCCGTCGTGCGCGCAGTAGTCCGACCACGGCTCGGTGATCGTGGTCGACGCTAGCAGGCGCGCACCGAGGCCACGAGCGCTCGCCGCACGGGCGAGCCGTTCGTGCAGCGCAGGCAGCGCCGCCGCCTCGGTCGCGAAGTGGCCGGCGTCGATGACCGACAGTCCGAGGGTCAGGGCGTCGAGCACGACGTGGTGACGCAGGTCGCCGGTGACGTACAGCTCCGCTCCCGCATGGCGCGCGGCGTCGAGCAGGCCGTCGCCCGCACCACCGCAGGCAGCGACGCGGCGGACGGTACGGTCGAGCGCACCCGCGACCCGCAGGTGCGGAGCCGGTAGTGCGCGCGCGAGCCGGTCGGCCAGCGCACGCACCGGTGTCGCCTCGGCCAGCGTTCCGATGCGTCCGAGACCGCGATCGGGATCGTCGTCCAGGGGCTCAAGGGGCGTGACGTCGGCCAGATCGAGCGCGGCGACGATCGGCTCGGTCGTGCCGGGCACGGCCGCGTCGAAGTTGGTGTGCACGGCCAGCACGGCGACACGCTGGCGGGCGGCGTGCAGCGCGACCGCGCCCGGTGCGGTGTCGGGTGTCAGCCGTGCCAGCGGACGGAACAGCAGCGGGTGGTGTGCGATCACCAGGTCCGCGCCACGGCGCACCGCCTCGTCGATCACGGCCAGAGTCACGTCCAGACTGATCATGGCTGTACCGACCGGATCGCCTGGATCACCGACGTGCAGGCCGACGGCGTCCCAGGAGGCAGCGGTCTCGGGCGCGTAGCACGCGGCGACGAGGTCGGTCCAATCGCCCAGCCGGTCGGTCGTCATGGCCGCACAGGCTAGCCGACGCCGCATCCCGGCGGTTCGCGTCGGTTGACGACCCCTGACGTGGGGCAGGATCCGTTGTCGGACGAGCGCGGACTCCGCGCCCGTTGTGAGCCGGTGCGCCGTACGAAAGGGTCGGATCGACGTGGCGGTCAGCAGCGAGCACCGCCGGCGCGCGCGTGACATCTGGCCACGACGACGTGACCGGTGGGCGTCGGCCGCTGCCGATCTGCTCGACGAGGCGATGGCCGATCGGTTCATGGCGCGCGCCGGCCGATGGTACGCCGACGCGTACGACGCACTCGCGCAGGTCTACGGCGCCCACGACGTCGCAGATCTGCTCGACACGCTGCTGCAGAGCGTGCTGCGCGCGACGGCTGGAAGACCACATGCGCTGCGCCGGCTGGACGTCACGCGCGAGATCAACCCGCACTGGTACCTCGACGAGGCGATGATCGGGTACGTCTGCTACGCCGACCGCTTCGCGGATGATCTCGCCGGCGTGACCGACCACATCGGCTACCTCGCCGAGCTCGGCGTCACCTACCTGCACCTCATGCCGGTGCTGGAACCGCGCGAGGGCCCCAACGACGGCGGCTACGCCGTGGCCGACTACCGTGCAGTGGACCCGCTGCTGGGGACGATCGACGATCTCCACGCGATGGCCGGCACGTTGCGCGAACACAACGTCAGCCTCTGCATCGACCTGGTGGTCAACCACACGGCGCGGGAGCACGAGTGGGCGCGCAAGGCGATCGCGGGTGAGCAGCACTACCGCGAGTACTACCTGGTGTACGACGATCGTGAGCTGCCCGACGCCTACGAGCGGACGTTGCCCGAGGTCTTCCCTGACCGTGCGCCCGGCAACTTCACGTGGGTCGACGAACTCGATGCGTGGGTGTGGACCTCGTTCCACGACTACCAGTGGGATCTGAACTGGGCGAACCCCGCCGTGTTCGAGGAGATGCTGGAGATCATCTGCGACCTTGCCAACATCGGTGTCGAGGTCTTCCGCCTCGACGCCGTGCCGTTCATCTGGAAGCGGATGGGCACGGACTGCCAGAACCAGCCGGAGGCCCACCTGCTGCTGCAGGCCCTGCGCGCACTCATGCGGATCGCGGCACCGGCGATCCTGTTCAAGGCCGAGGCGATCGTGTCTCCCGGCGATCTGGTCCAGTACCTCGGCGGGCACGACCTCCAGCGGCCCGAATGCGATCTCGCGTACCACAACCAGTTGATGGTCCTGCTGTGGTCGTCGGTGGCATCACGGGACGTCGGCCTCGCCACCAACGCGCTGGGGCGCATGCGCAGACCTCCACCGGAGACGACGTGGATGACCTACATCCGGTGTCACGACGACATCGGCTGGACCATCACCGAGGAGGACGCGGCGACCGTGGGCGCCGACGGCTTCGGTCACCGGTCGTTCCTCGTGGACTTCTACGCGGGGGACTTCCCGGGGTCGTTCGCCCGTGGCGCGCGCTTCGGTCTCAACCCGGCGACCGGCGACGCCCGGACGTCGGGTACCGCCGCGTCGCTCGCCGGGCTCGAGGAGGCGCTCGAACGCGACGATCCGACACTGCTCGACGCAGCGATCTCGCGGCTGCTGCTGCTGCACGCGGTGATCTACGGCTGGGGCGGCATCCCGCTGCTCTACATGGGCGACGAGATCGGGCTGCGCAACGACCACTGGTACCTGGAGCGCCCCGAGCACGCCGCCGACAACCGCTGGATGCACCGCCCCCGCATGGACTGGGACGCGGCCGCGCGCCGGGACGACCCGACCACGCTCGAGGGCCGCCTGTTCGACAGCTTCCGCCAGCTGGGGCGCGCGCGGGCGACCACGCCACAGTTGCAGGACTTCGACGCGACCGTGGCACCGCTGCGTCACGACAACCCGCACGTCCTGGCGTGGATGCGCAGCCAC
The DNA here is from genome assembly GCA_036374135.1 of Euzebyales bacterium. Taxonomy (NCBI): domain Bacteria; kingdom Bacillati; phylum Actinomycetota; class Nitriliruptoria; order Euzebyales; species Euzebyales bacterium. The sequence continues at coordinate 55,717 of DASUUK010000031.1, read as the reverse complement.
CCGCGCTTCGGCACGATGCTCGGGCTCGCCAACGTCGCCGACGACCCGCAGTCGGCGGACGCCGACCTGTGCCGGCGCGTGCTGCTGGGCCAACCCCGCGACGTGCTGGACGTCTGGGACGTCACGATCGCCGAGGGCCGCATCCACCTGCCGCCGCTGTCGGTCGCGTGGATCACCGACGGCTGATCCTCCTCCGCGCACGCGTGACGCTCACCCCACGCCCTCCGCGTTCGTGGCGTCCTCCTCTGAGGCACTAGGCTGGAGCGGCCCCGAGGGGGCGTAGCTCAGCGGAAGAGCGCTCGCCTTACAAGCGAGAGGTCGCAGGTTCGACACCTGCCGCCCCCACAAACCACGTCTGACCTGCGCATATCCGTCCGATCCGTTTCCCCAGGCACGACCATCGACGTCCGCGTACGGCAGCTTCGTCTGATCTCCAGGGAGGTAGCTTGAAGCGCCTCGGTGCCACGGGAGCGGCAGCTCTGTTCGGAGGCGTGCTCGTGTTCCTTCTGCTGTTTCCTGCAAACGGGAACGATTCTGACCCGCCGGAGTGCTTCTCCGTCCTCAACTACGTCGTGCCGTGCGGCTTCGGCCACGACCAGAGCCCGGGTGCTGGGTTTGCCGTTCTTGGCGCTAGTGCGGCGGTCGGCCTCGTTGTCGTGGGAGCTTTCGCGGGACGCCGTGACCGCGACCGGGCCAGCCGAGAGTCTGCCGTCTAGCGGCGTCCGGGGGCTCTCCCACGGTGCGGGACGTGCACACTTCTGCGGTCCCTCGCCGCAAGGACCGCAATGAGACTGGCAACGCCGAACGTCGCGAATCCCGGGTGGCGACCCGTCGGTCCGGCGAGGCCTGCGCTACTCGGGCCTCGGACGCTTCGGCACCGTGGCGCCCCCTCCTTCGATCGCCAGATGACCGCGTTTCTCCATGCCGGCTGCCGCAAACCTGCGGTGTTCGGGATGAACCGTGGGCTCGGTACCCGGGGCTTGGAGTGTCACGCCACTGATGCCAGGATCTCGAGCAGCGCGGTCGTGGCGGGTGGGTCCGGCGGGTTGCCGTAGGTGGCGGCATAGATCTGGCGGGTGCTGTCGGTGAGCTGTGTGGTGTGGATGCCCGGCGTCCGGATGGGGTTGTCACTGACGAGGTACAGGGGGCGTCCAACAGGTGGGTGAGTCTGATTCCTTCCTCCTCCAGCGGAGTGTCGGCGTGCCGGAAGATCAAGGCGATGTCGACGTGTCCGGAGCGCAGCATCGTCAGGCCGTCGACCGGGTGAGCATCGACAAGGTCAACTCGATTTCCGGGTGCGACCGGGACAACTCGGCGGCTGCCTTCGGTACGAGGGTGCTGAGGATCGTTTGGAAACCCGCGAGTCGTACCCGTCCGGCGCGAAGGCCCACGCGGGCGGCGTCCACCCGCCCCAAGATCTCTGCTGCCCGCTGCGCGTCTACCGCCAACCGCACTCGGCACTGCCCGAGTGCGTCGGGCTATGGCCGTCCCGAAATCCCTACGAGAACGGGCGGGCTCACCGAACCGCGGCCAGACCGCCGACTGGCCGAACGACCACTTCCAGCGGGTGCCGTCGGGACCCGTCGACCCACGTCTCGGTCTTCTGTACGTAGCAGCGCTCGGCCGCATCGATGCCACCGGTCGACAGTCCGCGGCCCGCAGCGCTGCTCGGTGGTCACGACCTCGGTGGACGTCCCGGTCTCCACGCCGAGGTGGTTGATCGAGCCGCCAGCGACCGGTAGCGGGCACGTTGTCGCGCTACAGGAACCGTCGGAGAAGCTCGGCGACCTGGGCGGAGTCGACGGCGCGTTCCCGCAGGCGGAAGAAGTCGTCGAGGTGGCCCGGGGTGACGAGGAACAGGATCGTGGCCGGACCGTCGAGCGAGCGGAAGGTGTGGGACAACCCGCGCGGCATGAAAGGACCGTCCCAGCCGCCGCTCCACGTGTCGTGGCCGCACTGGCACTCGATGCTGCCCTCGAGGACGACGATCGTCTCGTCCTCGTGCGCGTGCGCGTGCAGCGGCGGTCCGTCACCGTCGACGACGGTGCGGTACATGGCCAGACTGCCGCCGGTCGACCGGTTCGAGCACTTCACCTCGGGACCGCGACCGTCGACGCCCTCGTCCGGCGCCAGCATGTACCCGGCGGTCGGTGTCGGCGCGGATGCAGCGGTCCCGCGACTGGCCACTGCGAGTTCGTCGGTGGGATCGCCCGCGCTGTGGGCAAGATCAGCGCCGTCGTGGGCGGGATCTGGACGCCTGTCGTCTGGCATGTCACCCACTCAGATGTCGGCGCCCACATAGGCCGCGAGGTGCTCGCCGGTCAGGCTCGAGCGATCGGCGATCAGATCGGCGGGGGTGCCCTCGAAGACGATCCGTCCGCCGTCGTGGCCGGCCCCGGGACCCAGGTCGATGATCCAGTCGGCGTGGGCCATGACCCCCTGGTGGTGCTCGACGACGATGACCGACGTGCCGGAGTCGACGAGTTGGTCGAGCAGACCGAGCAACTGCTCGACGTCGGCGAGGTGCAGGCCGGTGGTCGGCTCGTCGAGGATGTAGACGCCGCCCTTGTCGGCCATGTGCGTGGCGAGCTTGAGCCGCTGCCGCTCACCGCCGGACAGCGTGGTCAGCGGCTGCCCGAGCCGGAGGTAGCCGAGTCCGACATCGGCGAGCCGCTGCAGGATCCGCTGCGCCGCCGGGATGCGCGCCGCGCCGGCCCCGAAGAACTCCATGGCCTCGGCCACCGACATTGCGAGCACCTCAGCGATGCTGCGACCACCGAAGGTGTACTCGAGCACCGCCGCCTGGAACCGCTTCCCGTCACAGTCCTCGCAGGTGGAGGCGACGCTGTCCATGAACCCGAGCTCCGTGTAGATGACGCCGACGCCGTTGCACGTGGGGCAGGCACCCTCGGAGTTGGCGCTGAACAGCGCCGGCTTCACGTCGTTCGCCTTGGCGAACGCCTTGCGGATCGGGTCGAGCAGTCCGGTGTACGTCGCCGGATAGCTCCGCGTCGAGCCGCGGATCGCGCTCTGGTCGATCGCCATCACACCGTCGCCGCGAGGGATCGAGCCGTGCACGAGCGAACTCTTGCCCGAGCCCGCGACGCCGGTGATCACACAGAGGACGCCAAGCGGGATGTCGACATCGACGTCACACAGATTGTGCGTCGTCGCGCCGCGGATCTCCAGGGCACCGGTCGGTTCGCGCACCGTCCCCTTGAGCGCAGCCCGGTCGTCGAGGTGGCGGCCGGTGACCGTGCCGCTTGACTGCAGCCCCTCGACCGTCCCCTCGTAGCAGATCGTGCCGCCAGCGGTGCCGGCACCGGGGCCGAGGTCGACCACGTGGTCGGCGATCGCGATCGTCTCCGGCTCGTGCTCCACGACGAGCACCGTGTTGCCCTTGTCCCGCAGCGCCCGCAGCAGGTCGTTCATCCGCGCCACGTCGTGCGGGTGCAGCCCGATCGTCGGCTCGTCGAAGACGTAGGTGACGTCGGTGAGCGAGGAGCCGAGGTGGCGGATCATCTTGACGCGCTGCGCCTCGCCGCCCGACAACGTGCCTGACGGCCGGTCGAGCGCGAGGTAGCCCAACCCGATCTCGGTGAACGAGTCGAGGATCTGTCCCAACCCCTCGAGCAACGGCGCCACCGACGGCTCATCGAGGTCGCGGACCCACGCCGCCAGATCGCTGACCTGCATCGCACCCGCCTCACCGAGGTGGATGCCGGCGATCTTCGACGACCGCGCCGCCTCGGCCAGGCGGGTGCCGCCGCACTCGGCGCAGGCCTTGAAGGTGGCCGCACGCTCCACGAACCGTCGGATGTGCGGCTGCAGCGAATCGCGGTCCTTGGAGAACATCGACTTCTGTAGCCGCACCAGCAGGCCCTCGTACGTCCGGTTGACGCCGTTGACCTTGACCTTCGCTCCCTCGTGGTGGAGGAAGTCGTGCAACTCCTGCGCGGTGTAGTCACGGATCGGCTTGTCCGGGTCGAGGAAGCTGGACTCGGTGTACAGCGTCACCATCCACCCGTCCGCGGTGTAGTTCGGGACCTTGATCGCGCCCTCGGCCAGCGACTTCGCGTCGTCGAAGACCTCGGTCAGGTCGATGTCAGGGACCGTGCCGAGTCCCTCACAGTGCGGGCACATGCCGCCAGTGCGGGAGAAGCTGACCTTCTGGGCCTTGCCGCCGCCGACGGCGATCGCACCGCTCGCCTTGACCGACGGGACGTTGAAAGCGAACGCGCTGGGTGGACCGATGTGCGGCTCCCCGAGCCGACTGAACAGGATGCGCAGCAACGCGTTGGCGTCGGTGGCGGTGCCCACTGTGGAGCGCGCGTCCGCACCCATCCGCTCCTGGTCGACGACGATCGCGGTGGTCAAGCCGTCGAGCACGTCGACCTCGGGACGCGCCAGCGTCGGCATGAAGCCCTGCACGAACGCGCTGTAGGTCTCGTTGATGAGTCGCTGCGACTCCGCGGCGATCGTCCCGAACGCCAGCGAGCTCTTGCCCGAGCCGGAGACGCCGGTGAACACCGTCAGCCGGCGCTTCGGCAGCTCGACGCTGATGTCGGCGAGGTTGTTCACGCGCGCGCCGTGCACGCGGATCAGATCGTGGCTGTCGGCCGGGTGCACCGCGTGCGCGTGCGCGTCCGCCTTCGTGGCCGTGGTCATCGTGCCCTCCATGTGTTGCCAGCAACGGTACGACGTGGTCGGCGCACACCGTCCGAACCTGATGCGCGACGAACCGGTCACCCGGACATGGACGTCGTGGGTGACCGGTGCGCGGTGTCGCGGCGACGTTGCGCGCAGGAGCGGGGCGCTGCGACCGCGGAAGGGCTCAGTGCAGCTCTTGGATCCGGACCAGGTTGCCCGCCGGATCACGAAAGGCGCAGTCGCGAATGCCGTACGGCTGCTCGGTCGGCTCCTGGACGACCTCGGCGTCGCCGGCCTGCAGCCGATCGAACGCCCCGTCGAGGTCCTTGGTCGCCAGGACGACCGTGGCGTAGGTGCCCTTGGCCATCATCTCGTCGATGGTGTGACGCTCGTCGTCGGTCAGGCCCGGAGTGGCCGCCGGCGGGAACAGCACGATGGACGTGCCCGGCTGGCCGGGCGGGCCGACCGTGATCCAGCGCATCCCCTGGTAGCCGACGTCGTTGCGGACCTCGAAGCCGAGGGTGTCGCGGTAGAAGGCCAGTGCGGCGTCCGGGTCGTTCTGCGGAAGGAAGCTGTGGTGAATTGTGATGTCCATGACGGTCACCCTACGAGCGACCCGCGACCCGCGCTTCTCGATTCCTGATCGGTCTGGTCACCTGCTTCGCCACACACGACGGCATCCCCACGGTCGCACGCGCCCCCTGGCGCCGGTAGACGCTGGGCGGCACCCCGACCAGCTCGGTGAACCGGGTGCTGAAGGTGCCCAGCGATGCGCAACCGACCGCGAAGCAGACCTCGGTGACGCTGAGGTCACCACGACGCAGCAACGCCATCGCGCGCTCGATGCGCCGCGTCAGCAGGTAGGCGTACGGTGACTCGCCGTACGCGAGCCGGAACTGACGGCTGAGGTGCCCGGCCGACATGTGCGCGCCCCGGGCGAGCGCCTCGACATCCAGCGGCTGCGCGTACTCCCGGTCGATCCGGTCGCGCACGCGGCGCAGCTGCGCGAGGTCACGCAGGTGCTGCGCCCTGGCGGATCTGTTGGCCATGTGCACGATCGTGCCACGTCGCGCCGGGGTTGCCCAGCGCGGAGAGTGCCGCGCGTCGTGTCCTGCGGCACGAACCAGCCGCTCACGGACGCCGCCACTGAAGGTGTCCCCCAACGCGCGGACGTCCGCGGGCGCGCCTCAGCGCGTCGGAGGATGGTCGCCCAGACCGCGCTCGACGTGGTCGGTGTGGAACAACGCGTCCTCGACGAGCTGCCGCAGGTGCACGTTGTCGATGCGGTAGTGCACGGTCGTGCCGTCGCGACGCGTGGCCACCAGACGGGCGAGTCGCAGCTTGGCGAGGTGCTGGGAGATCGCGCTGGGCGTGCGGCCGACCGCGTCGGCCAGCGCGTTGACCGACAGCTCGCCGGCCTCCAGCAGGCGCAGCACGATGCGGATGCGGGTCGGATCGCCGAGCATCCGGAACGTCTCGGCCGCGATGTCGACGGCGTCGTCCGCCGGATAGGCGAACGCGTGCACGTGGTCGGGCGGCGTCGTCACCGGTCGTGGTGCGCGATCGCGTCGTGGTGACCGTCGCCGGTCGGCCCGACGTGCACGGTGGCCCACCGCAGCCGGGGCACGTGGTGGACGAGGGCGTGCTCGACCGTGGTCGCCACATCGTGCGCGACCGCCAGCGTGGCATCCCCGTCACACCGCACGTCGAGCTCGGCGCGCAGGCGGTTGCCGATCCACCGCACGCGCGATGCGTCGACCGACCGCACGCCGTCGACGCCCGCCGCCACATCACGGACGCGTCGGGTCAACGCCGGATCGACGCTGTCCATCAGCCGGCCGAAGACGTCACGCGCCGCCTGCCGGAGCACGACCAGGATCATGGTCGCGATGCCCAGGCCGACCACGGGGTCGGCGATCGGGAAGCCGAGTCCGACCCCCAGCGCGCCGCCCGCCACGGCACCCGACGTCAGGCTGTCGGTCCGGGCGTGCAGGCCGTCGGCGACCAGTGCGGCCGAGCCGATGCGGCGGCCGACGCGGATGCGGTAGCGCGCGACGGCCTCGTTGCCGAGCGCACCGACCACTCCGGCGGCGGCCACCCACCACACGTGCGCGACGGGGCGCGGCTCGAGCAGACGATCGACGGCCTCCCACGCGGCCACCACCGCCGACAGCGCGATCATGGCGACGATGAACAGGCCTGCGAGGTCCTCGGCGCGGCCGTAGCCGTAGGTGAAGCGGTCGCTGCCGGCGCGGCGGCTGACACGGAACGCGATCCACAGCGGGATGGCCGTCAGCGCGTCCGAGAAGTTGTGGACCGTGTCAGCCAGCAGCGCAACCGAGCCGCTCACGGCATAGATGGCCAGTTGCGCGAGCGCCGTCGCTCCGAGGCCGAGCAGCGAGAGCTTGACCGCGCGGATGCCCTCCGTGCTTGCCTCGAGCGCGCTGTCGGTCGCGGCGGCCGGATCGTGGCTGTGTGGGCGGACCAGCTCAAGCAGGCGCGCACGCACGCCCGTGTCGTGCCCGTTGTCGTGGGCGTCATGGCCGACGTGATCACCGTTTCCGCCGACACCATGCGGGGTCTCACCGTCGTGCCGACCGCGTTCCCCCGCCACAGCACCGGGTCCGCGTCCCGAGTTGTTCATCGCCTCTCTTATCTTCGTATCCGCGCAGATAAGCATCATAGACATCCGAGCTGCGGGTGTCAGCACCGGATGGATCGTGATCGTCAGTCGAGTGGCTCGCTGACCGGGGCGTCGGGCGGCTGGCAGGCATCGACGCGTCGGGCGGCATGCCGGCCCGGGCGACCAAGGTGGACGACGCGGACGCCGCACGACCGGGCACCCCTACTGCGTGTGATGGTCGCCCGGTATCCTCGCATCATGGCGGTCCACGGCACCCGCACATGACGACGGACGACACGATGAGCGGTCGTGTCGATGCCTGGACCGCACGGCAGGGACTGCGGCTGCGCGGCTACAACCCGTGGGAGATCCTGGTCGACGCGCTGCGCGCAGGATTGCAGCACCGGATCACCGGGCTGGCGGCCGAGATGGCGTTCTTCGCATCGCTGGCGTTGGTCCCGTTCACGGTGGCGTTCGGCGGCGTGCTCGGCTACATCGAGCCGTGGGCGGGACCCGAAAGCGTCGAGCAGACCGAGCGGGTGGTCACCGAGGTGATGACGATCATCCTCGGCCCCGACCTGGTCGTCGACGTCGCCGCTCCGTACGTGCAGGCCCAGCTCGAGCAGGCGCGCGGTGGTCTGGCGATCGGGGGTCTCGTGGCCGGGCTGTGGCTGGCCAGCCGCGTGTTCCTGCCCGCTGTGCTGGCGCTCGATCTGGCCTACGACGCCATCGGCGCGCGGACGGTCCTCAAGCGTCGGGCGATCGCGGTGGTGCTCGCGCTGAGTTCGCTGGTGGTCATCACCGTGCAGGTGATGCTGCTGGTGTTCGGACCATTGCTGGGCGGCGCACGGGAGCTGGCGGAGCAGTTCGACCTGAGCTCGACGTTCACGGTGCTGTGGGGCGTGTTCCGCTGGCCGGTGCTCGGCGCGGTGCTCGCGGTCTTCCTGCTGGTCGTCTACCGCTTCGTGCCCGCACGGCGCCTGGGGTGGCGCCACTCGCTGCCAGGCGCGGTCGTCGCCGTGCTCGCGTGGTTGGTGGCTGCCGCCGGCTTCCGCGCCTACCTGGCCGCCGGCATCAACCCGGGGCAGGGTCTGGAGCTGTCGACGGACGCACTGACCTCGGTCGGTCGCGCGCTGGGCGCCCTGGTCGCGACCGTCCTGTGGGTGTTCCTGTCCAGCGTCGCGGTGCTGTTCGGCGGCGAGATCAACGCCGCCATCGACCGCCGGCGGCGTGCGCGCACCTGATCGGCGTCCCGCGCGGCAGCCACGGCCGCGAGACGAGGCCGCCGTCAGGCCTGCGCGGCCTCGGCCGAGTCGAGTGGCACCGTCGACGCGGCGTCGGGAGGCACCGTCGACGGCGCGTCCGATTCCTGCCGGTCCACACGTTCGAGCAGGGGCACGAGCGCGTGGAGCGCCTCGCACAGCAGCACCGACGGCTTGTCGGCCTGCGGGCGGTCGGCCACGACGATGAGATCGTGGGTCTCGGCCCGCCGCCACCGGCCACTGGTGATCAGCCCGCGCTCGGTTCGCACCGTGATCGCCGGCGCCTCCGTCGTCGGGATCGCGTCGACCGCCCATGACGCCAGTTGCCCGGGCTCGGCCAGATCGCCCGCGTTGCCGTCGGCCCACCGCGGCTCGGTGAACCGTTCGCCGTCGAGCGTCGCGATGACGAGTGCGTCAGCCTCGAGCAGCTCACGCAGCGACAGCGCGGCACGGTCAACCAGGTTGTCCGCGTCATCGGCCGAGCCGAGATCCGTCGCGAACCGCCGCAGCGCGCGCTCGCGATCCGCGGCCCGACGCACGACCGCGAGGTGCTCGACCTGGTCCACCGCGCCCACACGCAACAGCGTCATGCCGCCGACGATCAGAAATGACAACGCCGACAGGCCACGGTTGACCAGGGTGATCGCGTCGTACCGCGAGAACACCAGCGCGTTCTCGTACGCGGCGGCCACGTTCGCGGCGAGCGCGAGGACGATCGTCCACGTCGTGAGGCGACGCGAGTGCGCGAGACCGGATACGGCGATCGGGATGTTGAAGATGATCGCGACGACCAGATCCTGCGTGGTCGTCATGTCGACGAGCAGGCCGGCGAACAGCAGACCCAGCGTGAGGTTCATGACCACCCGTCGACGATGCAGCAGATCGCCTGCGACGCCGCTGGCGCGGCGGAGCAGCGACATCGCACGACCGCTCCACGACGCCTCGGTCACGTCTGCCGCTTCGACACGTGGGCGTGGAACCGGTCGAAGTCGTCGTGACCGCTGACGACCACGAGGCGATCTCCGGTGAGCAGCTCGTAGTCGGCATCGGGATTGACAGCGAGGCCGCCATCGCGGCGCACTGCGATCACCTGCACGCCGAAGCGGCGAGGCAGCGAGAGGTCCGCGAGGCTGCCCTGCAGCTCCTGCGTGATGATCTCGACCTCGGCGACCCGGTGGTCCTGCCCCAGCTCGAAGGCGTGGATGATGCCCGGCGTCGCGAGCTGGCGTGCCAGTCGCATGCCCATGTCGTGCTCCGGTCTGACGACCTCGTCGGCACCGACGCTGGCCAGCACCCGCGCGGTGAGCGCGGTGTCGGCCTTGCTGATCAGGTGGCGCGCACCGACGCCCTTGGCGGCCACGGTCGCCAGGATGCTGGCCTGCAGGTTCTGCCCGATGGCCACGACGACGGTGTCGAACTCGGCGATGCCGAGCTTGGCCAGCGCATCCTCGTTGGTGGCGTCGAGGATCACCGCGTGTGTGACCTTGTCGACGACGGCGTCGATCGCCTGCTCGTCGTTGTCGACGACCACCACCTCGTGGCCGAGGTTCGACAGCGTCTCTGCCATCGCGGCGCCGAACCGGCCGGCGCCGATGATGAGGTACTGGTTGGTGGTCATCCGATCACGACGTCCTCGGCCGGGTAGCGGATCTCCCGGGCCGGGTGCTCTGCGACCAGCGTCAGCGCGAACGTCATGAACCCGATGCGACCGAGGTACATCAACAGCATGATAACGATGCGGCCGAAGGGGCTGAGGTCAGCGGTCGCGCCCAGCGACAGCCCGACGGTGCCGAATGCCGAGACCGTCTCGAACAGCAGCGCGGACAGTGTGATGTCGGGTTCGGTGATCGCCAGCAGCGTCAACGCCGCACCGCACACCATCACACCGCTGAAGCCGATCACGCCGGCGCGCACCACCGTGCCCGGAGCGATCCGCCGGTTGAAGGCAGAGATGTCCGGACGGCGACGAATGACGCTCCACGCCGCGATCACCAGCACGAAGAACGTCAGCGTCTTGATGCCGCCAGCCGTCGATCCCGGGTTGCCGCCGATGAACATCAGCAGGATGGTGAACAGCACCGTGGACGTGTTCATGCTCGCGTAGTCGAGCGTGTTGAAGCCCGCCGTGCGCGGCGTGACCGCCTGGAACGGGCTCGCCTGCAGGCGATCGGGCACCGCCATTGGCTGCAACGTCTCGGGATTGCCCCACTCCAGCAGCAGAAAGGTCACGGCGGCAGCCGCGACCAGGAGGATCGTGATGCTGACGGCCATGCGGGTGTGCAACGTCACCCGGGCACGTTGTGACGGTCGGTAGTGCCCGATCAGGTTCACGATCACCACGAACCCGAGCCCGCCGATCACGATCAGGCCGATCACGGTGGCGTTCATCAGCGGGTTTGATGCGAAGCCGGACAGGCTGTCGGCGTAGAGCGCGAAGCCGGCGTTGTTGAACGCGCTGACGCTGTGGAACACGGCGTGGAAGACGCCGGCCGTCCAACCCTCCGCGCGGACGAACGGGCCGGCCAGCAGCACGGCGCCGACGCCTTCCACGACGGCGACCAGCACGACGATCGACCGCACCAGCAACAGCACGCTGCCCAGGTCGGTGGCGCTGACCTGCTCCCGGATGCGGATCCGCGCGCCGTATCCCAACCGGCGGCCGGTCGCCAGCGTCAGCACCGTGCCGAGCGTCAGCAGGCCGAGGCCACCGAGTTGGAACAGCGCCATGATCACGAACTGGTCGAAGCGGCTGAACGCGGTGCCGGTGTCGACCACGACGAGGCCGGTCACGCAGACCGCGCTGGTCGCGGTGAACAACGCGTCGAGCACGGTGACGCGGACCCCGTCAGCGTGCGACATCGGCAGTGACAGCAGCACGGCGCCGACGGCGATCGCCGCCAGGAAGGACAGGGCGATCAGGCGCGCGGGCGACGATCGCCGGCGCTGAAGCACGGTGATCGTCCTCCTCCGTCGTCGGGTGGCGCCACCGGCGTCGGCGGCAGGTCGAACCACCGCGCCGCGACGACGGGGTGGGAACGTCAGCACCGTAGCGGTTGCACGCCGGCGCGTCGCAGGCCACCGGTGCGGGTACGGTGGCCGCAATGCCCAGCGACCGACCGCCGCTGTCGCGTCCGCCAGTGGCGGCGGGCGGTCCGGCGTGACCACGGCCTCCGGGGCCACACCGCACCGCGCCGGGTTCGCCGCGCTGCTGGCCGTCACGATGGCGTCGTCGACCTTCGCGTTCACGACGTTCTCCGTGCTGTCCGGTGCCCTGCTCGACGCCTTCCGCCTGCAGCGCTGGCAACTGGGCGCGCTGGTGACCACGGCCGCCGTCGTCGGCGCGGTGCTGTCCCCGCCGATGGGTCGCATCAGCGACCGGATCGGTGGCCGCAACGCCCTGCTGGTCACGCTCGGCCTCAGTGGGGCCGCGTTGGCGGCCATCGCGCTGTCACCGGTCTACGCGCTGGTGATGGTCGCGGCGTTGACGGCAGGCGGCGCCCAGTCCATGGCCAACCCTGCGACGAACAAGCTGATCTCGCTGCACGGCGTCGACGGCGGGCGTGGAGCGCTGACCGGGATCAAGCAGTCCGGCGTGCAGGTCGGCGTGTTCCTCGGCGGATCGCTGCTGCCGCTCGGCGCCGAGACGATCGGGTGGCGTCCGACGCTGCTCCTCGCCGCGCTGGCGCCGATCGTCGGGTTGGCGTTCAGTCGCCGCATCCTGCCGACAGGCGATGACGACCGCATACCGTCGGGGTCCGACGACGGTATGGACCGGGGCACGCTGGCGCGCTCGCCGTTCCTGCTGCGGCTCGCCACGTACGGGTTCCTGATGGGTGCCGGTTGGTCGGCGGTGTTCACCTACCTGCCCGACTACGGTCGCACCGCGCTCGGATGGGATCCCAGGATCGCCGGGCTGCTGGTGTCCGCCGCGGGGCTGTTCGGCGTCGCCGGACGCATCGGCTGGAGCTGGTTCGCCGAGCATCGCAGCGACGCACCGCGCACGCTGGCGATCCTGGCCGCCATCAGCGTCGCGGCCGTCGGCGCGATCATCGCGTCGTCACGGGTGCCGCCGCTGCTGTGGCTCGGCGCCGCCGCACTGGGCGGCAGCTCGGGATCGTGGAACTCGGTCGGCATGTTCGCGGTCATCGCCCGCCTGCCGGAGCGTGCCGCGGGCGCGGGCTCGGGCATCGTGATGTTCGGGTTCCTCGTCGGCCTCGGGGTCGGCGCGCCCGCCTTCGGATGGTCGGTCGACGTGACGGGCGCCTACCAGGTCGGACTGATCGCGGCGGCGGTCACCCACCTGGCCGGCCTCGGGACGGCGCTCGCGCTCCGACGCGCGCGGTTGGGCACAGCGGTTGCCACGGCATGACGGAGGCGTGGCGGGTCCTGCCCCTGCAGGTCGACGACGCGGCGACGCTGCTCGACGACGGCGTCGCCGCGTTCGACGCACTGGCGGACCTGCCGGTACCCACGCTGCGCTGGTACCGCAGCACGGCGGCGGCGATCGTGCTCGGGCGGGGACAGGGGAACGTGCGGCTGAGTGACGTCGGCAGCGCGGTCGTCAGCCGCTTCTCCGGTGGCGGCGCCGTGTGGCTCTCGCCCGACGTGCTGGCGCTGGACGTTCTGCTGCCGGCGGGCCATCCCTGGGGATCGGGGCGACTGACCGAGGCGTTCGACCACGTGGGCACGGCGTGGCAGGACGGTCTGCGCGACCTCGGCGTCACCGGGCTGACGGTCCACGACGGCCCGTCCACGGCACGACGGCGCGGATCCGCCCGCGAGCAGCTGCTGGCGGCGGTCTGCTACGCCACTCGCGGACGGGGCGAGGTGTTCTGGCACGGGCGCAAGCTCGTCGGGCTGGCGCAACGGCGGCGGCGCCACGGCGCGATGGTGCAGTGTGGCCTGCTGCGGAGCTGGCGTCCGCAGACGCTGCTGGCCGCGCTCGGCGCCGACCCGGACGACGACGAGATCTGCGGCGCCGCCGTCGGCCTGGCCGACATCAGCGAACAGGGGCCATCCGACGACGAGGTGATCGCGGCCGTGTCGCGCGCGTTCCGACGGACGGCCGTGACGTCAGTCGCGGGTTGACCAGTCGATCGTCATCGGGCCACCGTCCCGTTCGCGCTCGGCCGCGATGATCTCGGCGACGATCGACAGCGCGATCTCACCGGGGGTGCGGCTGCCGATGTCCAGCCCGCACGGCGAGTGCAGCCGCCCCAGCGCCCGTGGATCCACGCCGCGTTCGCGCAGGCGGCTCACCGCCTCCGGCGCGTGCCGGCGACTGCCCAGCATGCCCACGAACGCGGCGTCGCCCGTCAGTGCGAGCTCGAGCACGTCGTCCACCCACGGCGCGTCGTGATCGCTGACAACCAGGGCGTCCGTGGGTGCCAGTGACTGTGTCCGCAGGTAGTCGGCGGGATCGCCGATGACGACCTCCATGCCGGGGCGCTCGCCGACGTCGCCCCCCGCCGTCGCGACCAGCCGGACCCGCCGCCCGACGGCGATCGCGACATCGGCGAGCGCCCGTCCGACGGGGTTCGCGCCGACGACCACGATCCCCGGATCGGGCTCGACCACCTCGGCGAACAGCTCGATCGCGCGCTCGCGCCCGTGGCCGCCGAACTGCAGCCGCTCACGGACGGTGCGGCGGCCGGCCAGCGCCTGCCGCGCCAGCTCGACTCCGGCGGTGTCGAACTCGGAGCATCCCAGCGTGCCGGCGATGGCACCGGACGTGTCCGCGAGCAGCTTGGCGCCGGGGTGCGACGGCGCGTCGCCCTCCACGGCGAGCACTGTCACGAGAGCGACCCGCCTGCCCTGCCGCCTGGCGCGCGCCAGCGCCTCGATCGCCTCCACGGTGGCCTCCTCGTCGGCGGATCCACAGCGTACGACCCCGCAGCGGCGGGCGCCCACCCTGTGACGCCTAGGGCTGGGCGCGCGCCCACTGTGTCGGCGCCATGCGCTCCACCGGTCGGCGCGGTGTGTGGGCGACCTCGGTGGCGAGCGCGACCTCCGCGAGCAGCTTCAGCTGGCGCAGTTCGCGTTCCACGAACCTCGGACCACCGCGCCGGGCCACGATGACGGCCGATGCCGGTTGGCCGAGCGGTGCCGCGGCGATCTCGAGGTCCTCGTGTGCGTGCGCGGCGTCACCCAGCAGATCGGACAACTCCAGCCGGCGCGGCGTCGTCAGCGGCAACCACCCGCCGGCCGTCGGCGCCAGCGCGCCCGTGCTGGCGGCCAGCACCTCCAGCCCGCTCCAGCCGTTGGCGACCGCGACCGACCACGACGCCCACAGCGCGCCCGGCAGGCGGTCGACCAGCAGGCGGACGGCGCCGCGCCCGTCGGCGACCATCGCCGCCGCGAGGGCGATGACGCCGTCGTCGTCTCGCGCCGTGGCGACGGGCCGCAGCGACGCGACCACGGTGCCGGGCAGATCATCGATTCGTCGTCGCAGATCATCAGCGTCCGTGACGCGGGTGACGCACAGGTCGTCGACCGCGATGCCGCCGCTGCGCTCGATGACGTCGAGCGACACGATGTCAGCGCCCGCAGCGACACACGCGCCGGTGAGCGCGTGGAGCGATCCCGGTCTGTCGGGAAGCGACACCCGGAGCACGTAGTGCATGGTCGTTCCTACCGAAAGTGATGTTGGCTTGACGATACCGCGGTGATGTTTCAGCGACCTCGACCGCACATTGCAGGCGTGTGACAATCGCCCCGGGCCGCGTTCCAGGGCACGACCGCGCAGCCACGCCAACGGGAAGGATGCGGTACGTGACGAGCAAGATGCACGAGCGTGACCTGCTGATCATCGGCGCCGGCCCCGCCGGCCTGTACGCCGCCTACTATGCCGGATTCCGCGGGATGAGCGTGGCATTCTCGACTCGCGGCCGGAGCGCCCCCCGCCGGACTCCGGGGACTGGGAGGGGCGCGGCCTGATGTACTTCGTGCCGCGACTCGACGACCTCGCGGACGAGCGCCGGATGCTTCCCGTTCAGGCGATCGCCGTCAACAACGCCGCGACCGTCGTCGATCCCTCGGCGCGGCTGCTTCCCGGCCACTCGTCGGATCAGCGCTGACCATGTGCATCACTGCCGGCCCCACCTCTGCGCACCGCGCGAACACCCCGTGGGTCCACTGACGGGTCGTCTGGTCGTGGCCTCGCACGACCTGACCGACGGCAGCTTCCATCGCAGCGTGGTGCTGGTCCTGGCCCACGATCCAGGTGCCGGCGCGGCCGGGATCGTGCTCAACCGCCCCGGCGTCGCCGACCTGCCCGACCGCCTGGCGCGCTGGGCGCCGCTGCTGTCGCCACCTGCCGTGATGTTCCGCGGCGGACCGGTGGGCCCCGACACCGTGATCGGGCTGGCGACCGGTGACGACGTCGAACTGCCCGGATGGCAGGCCGTGCGCACCGGCATCGGCGTCATCGACCTGACCGACGACGTCGAGACCGCGCGGACCCAGCTGCGCGCGCTGCGCCTGTTCGTCGGCTACGCCGGGTGGGCCGCCGACCAGCTGGAGGAGGAGATCGGGTCCGGGGCGTGGTTCGTCGTCGACGCGGAGCCCGCCGATGTGCGCGCGGCCGAACCGGCCGGGTTGTGGCGCTCGGTGCTCACCCGCCAGGGCGGCATGTTCACGACGGTGCCCGACGATCCGTCCATGAACTGACCGGGGAGCGATCCCCACCCAAACGGCGCATCGGCCGAAGGCTCCAGCGGAACAGACCCCGCCCGACCGGCCATCGGCTGGACAGCGATCTCGGCCTCGGCTACCGTCGTATCGAACATGTGTTCGATCATGTCGGGAGGTCCGGTGATGGGTGCGGTCATCCGTCTGGACGAGCGGCACGCCAGGGCGTACGTCGCCGAGCCGGACGGCACAGTGCGTGCCCGCGTCCTCGTCTGCCATGACGCGTACGGGCTGCTGCCCCACGTGCGCTTCCTGTGCGATGAACTGGCTGCGCACGGCCACGTCGCGGTGGCACCGGACCTGTTCGCGGGCGCGTCCACGCGATCCGACGCCGAGGCCTCGCGGCTGCTCGAGACGCTCACCGCGGCGCGCGCGACGCGCGTGCTGATGGCAGCCGTGACCGCGTTCGACACCCTGGGGCACCGCCGCGGGCCGGCTGTCCTCGTGGGGTTCTCGACCGGGGCCGAGTTCGGGTTCGGGCTCGTCGCAGGCGGGCACGTCGACGCGACGGTCGCCTACTACGCCCTGCCGTCGGACGACGAGCGCCACGCGATCGACGCGGCGCTGCTCCTGCACCTGGCGGAGCACGACGGCTGGGACGGTGAAGAGCCACAACGCCTGGTCGCCGATCTGCGCGACCGCAACGTCGACGTGGTCGCGCACCACTACCCCGGCACCCGCCACGGGTTCAGCAACGCCGACATCGCGGTCTTCGACGTCGAGGCCGCGGAACGCGCCTGGCAGCGCAGCCTGCACTTCATCGACGACCAGGTGTCAGCGGCCTGACCAGCTGCGACATCATCCGACCACCCGACCAACCCGGGCCGCCGGCCCCCGACGAGGACACGTCCGTGCCATCTGAACTGTTCGAACTGAAGGTGATCGTCGAAGCGGACGGTTGGCACGACGTCGCTGAGCTCATGGACACCGTCGACCGGGCGCTCGACCCGCACCGGCGTGCACGTGGTGGCACACGGCGCTGGTCCGTGGTGGCGAACCGCCTGCCCGGCGCCACCGGCGCGGAACTGCTCGCCGTCGTCACCGACGGCGAGGACGCGGCCGCTCCCGGCCGGCTGACGGCGTGAGTGAGCGGTCCGCCGGTGGCGTGGAACCGTTAGCATCCACGAAGGACAGCGCCGCCGCCACACGGACGCCGGGGAGGACCACAGTGCGACTGACCAAGTACCCGCAGTCCTGCATCCTGATCGAGCACGACGACGGCGGACGCCTGCTCATCGATCCCGGCAACGTCGCGATGGACGCGATGGCCTTCGAAGCGTTCGGCGCGATCGACGCGGTGCTGTTCACGCACCGTCACGCCGATCATTGCGACGTGCGCGCCGTCGACGCCATCGCCGAGCGGGGCCTGCCGGTGCACGCCAACGCCGACGTGTGCGGACAGATCGACATCGAGGCGGCCGAGGTCACCGGCGGCCAGACGTTCTCGGCCGCGGGCTTCGAGATCACGGCGCTGGATCTGCCCCACGTCCAGATGGTCGACGGCTCAGACGGCCCGCCGAACACCGGGTTCGTGCTCGACGGGCGTCTGCTGCACCCCGGTGATGCCGTGCAGGCGGGTGGCACGCGGGTCGACATCCTGGCGGCGCCGATCGCCGGCCCGAGCGTCAGCTTCCGCGACACCTACGTGATGGTCGAGCAGACCGGCGCGCGCACCGTCATCCCGATCCACTACGACGTCTTCCTTGCCGACCCAGACCTGTTCGCCGGCTTCTGCGACATCGCGACGGTCGCCGTGCTCGACCATGGTGAGTCCACCACGTTGTGACGTGTCCGCACCGCCGTCGGGAGCCGACACCACCGTGAGCGTCCTGCGGATCAGTGACGCACAACGCCGCGCGAGGCTCGCGTGGCGCCACCGCCTCGTGCCGGCGGCACGGATCGACGACCCCGTTGCGATCGCGCGGAGCGTGGTCGCGCTGCATGCCAGCGATCCCGCGACCGTGCACCTGGCCGCCGCCGAACGGATGCGCACGCCAGGGGTCGAGGCCGTCGAGCGAGCGTTGTATGACGACCGCACGCTGGTGCGCATGCTCGGCATGCGCCGGACGATGTTCGTGATCCCCGTCGACCTGGCCGCCGCGGTCCAGGCGTCCAGCACCAATGACGTGGCCGCGACCGAGCGCCGACGCATGGTGCGTGCCATCGACGCCAACGGCATCGACGACCCGGCGGCGTGGCTGCGGGGATTGGAGGAGGCGGCGCTCGAGGCGCTGAACGCCAACGGCGGTGCGCACACCACCGAGCTCACCGACCTGGTCCCGGCCCTGCGACGAACGATCACCGTCGGCTCCGGGCGGTGGCGCACCGAGGTGCGGATGTCCAGCCGGGTGATGCTGCTGCTCGCCGCCGACGGCCTGATCATGCGCGGACGACCACGCGGAACGTGGCTGAGCAGCCAGTACCGCTGGGAGCCGACGACCCAGTGGCTCGGCGGTCCGATCGCTGACGTGCCGGCGGATGCCGCGCGCGTCACCATGGCGCGCCACTGGTTGGCCGCGTTCGGGCCGGCGACGTTCGACGATCTGGTGTGGTGGACCGGGTGGACCCGCACGCGGGCGCGCCGGGCCGTCGACGCGCTCGACACGGTCGACGTGGAACTCGACGACGGCAGCCCCGCGCTGGTGCTCGCCGACGACGTCAACCCTGTCGACGAGCCGGACGACTGGTCCGCCCTCCTCCCGGGCCTGGATCCGACGCCGATGGGCTGGACGGCGCGCGACTGGTACATCGGGGCCCACCGTGACGCGATCTTCGACAACACGGGCAACATCGGTCCGACGATCTGGTGGAACGGTGCGGTCGTCGGCGGATGGACGCAGCAGCCCGACGGCTCGATCGTCCACCGGCTGCTCGACGACATCACCCAGGCCGGTCGGACGGCGGTCGAGCATCAGCTCACCCGTGCACGACCCCATTTGACCGGAACCGCGGTCACGCCGCGGTTCCGGTCGACCCTGGACCGGGAGCTGAACCCGTGAACGACGCCCTGGCGACACACGAGCGGCTCGCGCAGGCGACGCTCGAGCTGCGCACGATGATCGCCTCGCGCAGGCTCGACCTGCCGTTCGCCGTCGCGCTCATCGCCGACGACCTGACGGACGTGTACGACCTGAACTTCATGGCGGTCACCCGTGCGGTGAACGCCGACATCCTGCTCGCCTCCATCGACCGGATCGCAGCCGAGGCCGGGTGGCGGCACCGGCGCATCGAGATCGACGACACACACATCGCCGACCGGCTGCGGAAGGCCCTGGTCGACGCCGGCTACGAGGAGGAACGGCTGGAGACAATGGTGTTGGACCACGACGCGTACCACGAAGCGACTGGGGGCCGAACGTCGGTGCGCGACGCACACGTGGTCGCCATCGCCGACCAGCTCGATCTCGCACGGAAGATCACGATGCAGGCGCCGTGGGCGGACTCCGACGAGATCGTCGATCAGATGATCGAGCGGGAGCGACGAGTGGGCCGCGTCGGTGACGCTCGCGCCGTCATCGCGCCACCGGAGGCGCCGGTCAGCCGCTGCCTGCTGCTCAACCACGCAGCCGGTGCGCTCGCCGAGATCGACGCGGTCAGCACGGTCGTCGAGCAGCGCGGCCGGGGCTGGTCGCAGACGGTGATGCACCGCGCAATCGCGGCGGCCCGAGCGAACGGCGCCACCGGGATCGCGCTGGTCGCCGACGCCGACGACTGGCCGCGCGAGTGGTACCTCCGCCTCGGCTTCCGCACGGTCGGGCGCTCGTCGGCGTTCGCCCGCCGCCCCGACCGCGAGAGCACGACCGGCGGAGGAACTGACGACCAGCGGCCGTGATCGGCCGACACCGGGCGCCGTGGGCGCGCACCGTCTGAGGCGCTGCGCGCAATGAGAATGGAGCGGACGACGGGATTCGAACCCGCGACCCCCACCTTGGCAAGGTGGTGCTCTACCAACTGAGCCACGTCCGCGTGGGTGCCCAATCCTGCCGCGTCCTCCGCGGTCGTGCAAACCGGGACGGCGGCTCACTCGACGACGAACAACGGGCCGTTCTGCACCGGCGCCTCATGGTTGTCGTCGTCCGACACGGTACCTACCTGGAGCCGGTACAGCCCGGCATCCAGGCCCGTCACGACGACCCGGGTGTCGTCGGGTCCCGGCCCACGGCGACCCGGCTGCCATGGAGTCGCAAAGGGGGGGTGCGCTCCGACCCGCTTGGCGCGGAGGCGCAGCAACCGCTGCGCGACTCCGCTGGCCACGTCGAGGTCGACCGCGAGCTCGACGCGCGCGCTGAGCGGGGCGGTGATGTTGCCGTCGCTTCCCATCGTCATCGGGTCCGCGGCTCGTGGCGGCTGGTACACGACGAACGATGTCACCAGCTCCAGTTCCTCGGGCAGCTCCGGCGGCGGTGGCGGTGTGGCGTCCGGCTCCGGACCCCGCTCCGATTCCTCCGGTTCCTCCACCGAATCGGCGTCGTCGTCGACCGTCACGGGCTCGAGCGCGGCGGCCATCCAGGCGCTCACGTCCCCCGCCGTCGTGGCACACGGGCGGCCGCTGCCGGCCGACCGGATCGCGGAGCTGCCTCTGGCACGACGAGCCGCCGACAACCCGGGCCGTGCGGCGGCTCGGGTGGGCGGCGCACGTGCGGCAGTCGCTGGGGTTCCCACTGCCACCCGAGGAGGCGTGGGACACCGAGCGCATCGAGCGACTGGCACGACGCAACCTCTGGGACGTCGTCCGGCGCATCAAGCCGAGCGGGGCACCACCGCCATCCTCACGACGCGCTACATGGAGGAGGCCGAGATGCTCAGCGACCGCGTCGCGATCGTCGACCACGGCCGGCTGGTCGCCCTGGACACGCCGATCGGCCTGATCGATCAGCCGCCCGACGCCTCGACGCCCGGCACACCAGCCACGCTCGAGGACGTCTACTGGCCCGCACCGGTGCAACGCTCCCCGACTGAACCCGCGCCGACGGCGCGCACCCCGCTGCGGCGCGAGGCGACATGAGCCGCCGACAGCAACTGCACGGTCACCGCGGCCTGCGCGATGATCGCGGGTGGCAGCGGATGAACAGGCATGTCACGTAGCTCACGAGCTCGACCCGTTCGGTGCGATCGGCGACCGGCGACGATTCACCGGTGCCGCAGTCGCCATTAATCGACGCCTATGCGCCGCCTCCTACCGTGCGCTGAGACGCCCGACGACGGGCGTCACAGCAGACGGGAGAAGGACCAGCAATGGCACACATCGAAGTGATCCACGTAACCGTGAGGACCGCGGCCGTCCCGCAGTCCGCAGCCACGGACGACACGCTGTACGTGGGCGTGGAAGGCACCGACGGAGGTCGCGAGTTCCCCCTGAACGTCGCCGGATTCGACGGCTTCGAGCCGGGGACGCAGATCCGCTACCTGCTCGGTCGTGAGGAGGACGCCGTCGGCAGCCTCCCGCCGGTCGACTTCACCGTCGACAAGTCCGAGAAGCCCGACCAGCGCAACCATCCGTCCTACTACCGGATCGAACTGCACGATGTCACGGGTGTGTACCTCCGTAAGCAGGGTGACCTGTCGCACGCCGGCGACGACGCGTACCAGTTGGACCAGATCGAGGTGCAGCTGCACTCGCCGAACACCAATCAGATCAGGACGTTCCGCAACACCCACAACGTTGGGAACTTCGGCGGCGACGACATCTTCCTCGGCAACGAGTACGGCCACCAGGTCTGGCTCAGGGAGTAGATCCGACCGCTCGGCACGTCACCGGGCGGCGGCACTCCGCCGCCCGGTGATGGCGGTCGCCGGTTGCTGTGAGCGACACCTCGGTGACGTCGGAGCGTCACGCGTGGTCGAGGATGTCGTCCAACGTCCTTGTCGTGTCGGGGTGCGGACGCACGTCGAGCACCCTGTCCAGGGTGTCAACGCACTCGCGGTACTGGCGCACGGCGAGATGGTGCAGGTCCTGGCGCGCGTACGCCCGCATGAGCAGCCGGTGCGTGACCTCGCGGCACGGCTCCACGCGTAGCACCTGCCGGCCCAACTCGACGCACTCGGCGGCATCGCCGACGTCGAGCCTCAGGCTGGCCAGGTCGTGCAGCGCGGTCGCATGGCGTTCGACCAGCATCCGCCGGTCGGCCAGGTACCACTCGCCATCGGTGTCGTCGGCGAACAGCGGTCCCCCGTAGAGCGTCACAGCGTCCCGCAGCACGCGCTCGGCACGGTTCGCCCGCCCATCGCGCAACGCTCGCGCCCCGCGGGCACACGCGTCGACGAACATGCGCACGTCCAGCCAGAGGCTGCGATCGGGCGCGATCTGGTAGGCGCCGTCGCGGAACACGACGTGCGGGCCCGGCGCGCCGGCCTCCAGCGCGCGGCGCAGGCCGTAGATCGCCACGTTGAGGTTGTTGCGCGCCGACGCGGGCGTCGAGCCGGGCCACAACAGACCCATCAGGCGGTCCCGTGGCACCGGACGGTCCTGCAGCAGCAGGTAGCGGAAGATCATGAGCCCCCGGCTGGTGCCCCACCGCGCGATCGGCGCCCCGCGCACCCACACCCGCGTGCCTCCGAGCACGCGCGCCACGATGTCGGAGTCGACCGGCGGCGTGTCCGTCCCGGCCACCGCACCAGCCACGACTGGATCCCGTGCGACCTGGCACCAGTCCCGCTGCGAGCGCTCACCTGAGCGGTCGGGTGCCACAAGCACCTCGGTCATCATCACGTCGCCTCCCGCGGACGCCGGAGCCCCGGGCGTCCCCACCAACACGAGTGGATCGGCGGCCCTGTGATACGCCGCGTCGGATCGGACGACGCCCCGCGGAACGCGCAACCGGACGTGCCGGCGTTCGTGGGTCCCGCGCTCCTGCGGGCATGATGACCGACACCGACGGGTCGACAGGAGCTGACGTGACGCACGTGAGGGCCGACGTGATCGTGATCGGGGCGGGGCTCGCCGGCCTCGTCGTGGCGGCGGAGCTCGCGGACGCGGGGCGCCGCGTGATCATGCTCGAGGGCGAGGCGAGGCTGGGCGGTCAGGCCACCTGGTCCCTCGGCGGCCTGTTCCTGGTCGACACCCCCGAGCAGCGCCGCCTGCGCATCCGCGACGACGTGGAACTGGCCACGGCCGACTGGTTCGCGTCCGCCGAGTTCGACGACGGGCCGCACGACGTCTGGTCACGGCGCTGGGCGCGCGCGTACGTCGAGGCGGCCGCGGGGGCACTGTCGCCGTGGCTGCGCAGCCTGGGCGTGCAGTTCTTCCCGCTTGTGCAGTGGGCGGAACGCGGTGGCGGCCTCGCCGACGGGCCGGGCAACTCGGTGCCGCGCTTCCATGTCGTGTGGGGCACGGGACCGGGCATCCTCGATCCGTTCCAGCGGCGTGTCCAGACACATCAGAGCGAGGCACGGATCGACCTGCGATTCGCGCACCGCGTCGAACGGCTGCTCACCGAGGACGGCCGTGTGACCGGGTGCGTGGCCCGCAGTGGCGTCGACGGCGACGAGGTGACGGTCCGGGCCGACGCGGTGGTGGTCGCCACCGGCGGCATCGGCGGCAACCACGATCTGGTACGGCAGTGGTGGCCGGACGAGTTGGGACCGGCGCCCGATGAGCTGCTGCAGGGCGTGCCGGACCACGTCGACGGCAGCGGCCTGCTCGCGGCGCGGGACGCGGGCGCGCGGGTGACCAACACCGGGCGGATGTGGAACTATCCGGAGGGACTCCCCCACCACACGCCGGTCTGGTCGCAGCATGCGGTGCGGGTCCTGGCCGGCCCGGGATCGCTGTGGCTCGACGCCCGCGGCAGGCGGCTGCCGCCGCCGTTGTTCCCGGGCTTCGACACGCTGCGCGCGCTCAAGCACCTGACCACGACGGGCAGTCCGCACTCGTGGCTACTGCTCAACCACCGCATCGCGGCATCGGAGCTGCGGCTGTCGGGTTCGGTGCACAACCCCGACCTGA
Source organism: Euzebyales bacterium (assembly GCA_036374135.1). NCBI lineage: Bacteria > Bacillati > Actinomycetota > Nitriliruptoria > Euzebyales > Euzebyales bacterium. The sequence goes on along the minus strand of DASUUK010000031.1, from coordinate 31,548 downwards.
CCGAGCGCAGCGTGGCGCTGCTGCTCAAGCGCGTGCTGCCGCGGCCCGCCGAGCCGATCCAGGCGTTCCTCGATCGCAGTCCCGACATCGTCATCGCCGACGATCCGGCGACGCTGGTCAGGGAGATGAACGCGGTGGCAGGCGACGACCTCATCGACGAGGCGGCGCTGCGACACCAGGTCCTGGCCTACGACCGACAGGCCGCGACGGGCCTCGGCAACGACGCCCAACTGGCGGCCGTAGCCACCGCGCGGCGCTACCTGCCCGACAAGCTCATGCGCACCGCCGGCAACCAGCAGATCCTCGATCCGCCAGCGCGGCCGCTGATCGCGATGCGCATGCGGATCTTCACACGCAAGACCCTCGGCGGGCTGCAGACGGATCTGTCGAGCCGCGCGCTGCGCGGCGACGGTTCGCCGCTGCCCGGCCTGTACGCGGTCGGTGAGGTCGCCGGCTTCGGCGGCGGCGGCATGCACGGCCACCGGTCGCTGGAGGGCACGTTCCTCGGTGGGTGCCTGCACAGCGGCCTGCGGGCCGCGCGCGGCATCGACGACGATCTGACGTGACCCAGCGCGGGTGGCGCGCCGTCGTCACGCGCCCGTGGAACCGAACCCGTCGGTCCCACGCGCGGCGGCGGGCAGCGCCGCGACCGGCACGACCTCCACGGTCTCCACCCGCTGGACGATCAACTGGGCGATGCGGTCGCCGCGCTGCAACGTCACCGGCGCCCGACGATCGGTGTTCGCGAGGATGACCTTGATCTCGCCGCGGTAGCCGGCATCGATCGTGCCCGGCGCATTGACGATCGTCACACCATGGCGAGCCGCCAGGCCCGACCGGGGATGCACGAGCCCGACATGGCCGTCCGGGATCGCGACGGCGACGCCGGTCGGCACCAGGGCCCGCTCCCCCGCGCCCAGCGTGACGGTGCCGCGCGCGAACAGGTCAAGGCCCGCATCGCCTGGGTGCGCGTATCGCGGCAGCGGGAGACCCGCGTCGAGCTGTCGGACCGCCAGCCGCGCACCCCGCCCGGTGAGCGCCTTGGACAGGCGCAACTCGTCGACGAGGCGGCCGCCGTCGAGACGGAGGCGATCCGGCAACCGTGCGTCCACGCGGTACCCGCGATCGACGTAGAAGCGCTCCCGACCGGTGCCGCCGCGCACGGTGAGCGTCATCAGCGTCAGCCCCCGATCACGCGCGACGCGCTCCAGCGACGACAGGATGGCGTCGCCGATCCCGCGCCCGGCATGCGACGGCGCCCGCTGTAGACGCCGCACCAGACCGACATGGCCCTGCAGACGGGTGTCGTTGCGCTCCAGGAACCCCATGCCGACCGGCTGCACACCGTCGAGCGCGACCACGAGGTCGTCCGTACCTGCGACGACACGGTCGAACGCCCCGTGCGCGACCGGTGCGACCTCGTCCATGGTGGTGGGGGCCACGAAGCCGACCGCGCCCCCTGCGTTGGCGACCGTCACCCACAGCGAGATCAGCCGCGACCGGAGGTCGTCGCTGAGCTCGGGGTTGGTCACCAGATCCACGACGTGCGCTCCCCGGGGTTGTGCGGGACGGCGGGCGGGCAGCACTCTACATACTCCCCGCACCGCTGCGGGGGCGAAGGAGGCGACGATGGCAACACTGGACGCCCGCACGTGGCAGACGCGCTTCACCGAGCTGCGCTCGCCTGTCCTCTCGGCCTTCCCCCAGGTACCGCGACAGGACGTCGAGGCGGCCGGCGACGACCTCGACGCGCTCGTACACACGATCCAGCGGGAGAGTGGCCTGTCGGCGACCGAGGTGCACGAGCGCCTGTCGGCGATCGTCCTCGACGACCCGCCCGGTGGGTCCGACGGCGGCCGGCGCGGCGCCTCGCTCGACCAGCTGCGCATCGGCTTCGGGTTCGAGGAGTCCGAACGACCCCGCATCCTCGAACTGCTGCGCAAGCTCGACCGGCAGCTGCAACGCTACGGCGCCGAGGCCGTCGACATGGAGCTCACCGTCAAGGACCGCGACACTCCGGCACAGAAGGTCACGCTGGAGGCGCGGCTGCCGTACATGCCACGCATCGTCGTGACCTCGCACGAGCAGTCGCTGCGCGACGCGCTGATGGACGTGCGCGAAGACCTGTGGCGGCGCTTGAAGGAGTCGCTCGACCGTCGCCGCGGGTGACAGTCGACGTACGCGCCGCGAACCCACGCGCACGGACGGACGATGACGGACGGGGCCGCAGGCGGGCGGCCCCGTCCGTCGCGTCAGACGATCAGCTCTTGGCCTCGGTGAACAGATCGGTGTACAGCGTCTCGGTCTCCCCCGTGTCCTCCAGGAACTGCAACTGCTCGAGCACGTCCTCGGGCGGGTAGATGGCCGGGTCCTCCAGGATCTCGGCGTCGATGAACTCCTCCGCCGCCGCGTTGGGGCTCCCGTAGAAGTTCCAGTTCGTCAGCTGCGCGCCGTTACGGGCATCCAGGATGAAGTTGATGAACGCGTGCGCGGTGCACGGGTGCGGTGCGTCGGCCAGGACCGCCATCGTGTCGACCCACCGGACGGCACCCTCCTGCGGGATGAGGTACACGAAGTCGTCCCATGCGTCGTTCTCGTCGAAGTTCAGGAAGAAGTCACCCGAGTAGCCGTGCGCCACGGCCGTCTCGCCACTGATCAGCAGGTCCTCGTACTGGTCGGAATCGAACGCCGCCAGCCGGTCGGTCGTCTCGGCGATGAGGTCGGCGGCCTCGCGGATCTCGTCCTCGTTCGTCGAGTTGATCGAGTACCCGAGGTAGCTGAGGGCCGCCGCCATCGCCTCGCGCGGGTCGTCGAGCATCGAGATCCGGCCGTCGAGGTCGCCGCCCATCTCCGGGTCGAAGATCCAGCCCCAGGTGGCCTCCGGGTCGTCACTGGTGTCGGCCAGGCTCAGGCCGAGACCCGTCGTGCCCCACTGGTAGGGCATGGAGAACGCCAGCTCCGGATCGAACGGTGGCTCCGTGAAGTCCTCAGCCACGTTCTCGGCGTTGGGGATCGCATCCTTGTCGAGCTGCAGCAGCAGGTCCTGATCGATCATGATGCCGACCATGTAGTCGGACGGGACGACCACGTCGAAGCCGCTCCCGCCGCCCTGGACGCGGGCGAGCATCTCTTCGTTGCTCGGGTAGAAGTCCTCGATGACATCGACGCCGAACTCGTCGCGGAACTTGTCGATCAGCTCCGGATCGATGTACTCCGTCCAGTTGTAGAGGACGAGTTCCCCGTCGACCTCTCCCGCATCGCACTGGACGGTCTCGGCCTCCGCCACCTCAGTTCCGTCCGAGGCTGCTGCGCTGGCCTCGCGTTCCGGTTCGTCGCCTCCCCCACCGGCAGCCTGGTCCTCCACGCTGGTGGACGCGCCCGAGCAGGCGGCCAGCACCAGCGTCAGCAGTCCCAGCATGGCGATCAGCTTGCGCATGAACGTTCCTTTGTCGGTCTGTGCGTTGTTGTCTGCCACGAATGGGGCCGGCGTGCAAACCGCGGGCCCGTCCCAGGGTGTCACGTCGGTCCGCGCCGGCGCTGCAACACCACCGAGCCGAACACCAGGACCATCGACGCCACCAGCATGACCGTCGACACGGCGTTGATCAGCGGGGTCACCCCACGTCTGACGAGACCGAACACGTAGACGGGCAGCGTGGTCGAGCCCGGCCCGGACACGAAGCTCGTGATGACCACGTCGTCCAGCGAGAGCGTCAGAGCGAGCAGCGCGCCGGCGAGCACACCGGGCATCATCTGCGGCAGCGTCACCCGGCGGAAGGTCTGCCACCGGTCGGCGTACAGGTCGGCCGCGGCCTCCTCGAGCACCGGATCCATGCCCGCCAGCCGCGCGCGCACGACGATGGCGACGAACGAGATGTTGAACGCGATGTGGCTGAGCGTGATCGTCGTCAGCCCGAGCCGCACCTGCGCACCGCTGACCACGAACAGCGCGTCCGCTGTGCGCACGAAGAACAGCAGCAGCATCACTGCCATCGTCACGTCGGGGACGATCACCGGCAGGTAGAGCAGTGCGTCGAAAGCCTGCCGGCCGCGGAAGCGGAACCGTTCGATCGCCAGTGCGGCGGCCGTGCCGAGCGCGGTCGACACGACCGTCGAGAACAACGCCACGATCACCGAGTTGCGGATCGACCGGAGCACCGCGGTGTTGTCGAGCATCTCGGCGTACCAGTCGAGCGTGAAGCCCTGCCAGATGCCCGCCAGGCGGTTGCTGTTGAACGACAGCACGATCAGCACGACGATCGGTGCGTAGAAGAACAGGTACACCAGCCACGCGTTGGCGGCGAGCAGGCGCCGTGCCGCCCCGCGCGGCCTGACCGTCGACCCGTCGGCGACGCTCATGATGTGTGCCTACCGCTGCCGCTACATGAGGCGCTCACAGCGTTCGCCCCCCGGTGCGGAAGTAGATCAGCGTCGCCGCCAGCATCAACGCCATGACCACGAACGACAGCGCAGACCCGAACGGCCAGTCACGCGCCGAGAGGAACTGGCGGACGATGTAGCTGCCCAGCATCGTGGTCTTGGAGCCCCCGAGGATCTCGGGCGTGACGTAGGCGCCGAGGCTCGGGATGAACACCAGGATCGAGCCCGCGATCACGCCCGGCCGCGACAGCGGCCAGGTCACGCGCCAGAACGCCCGGGGCCCGGACGCGTACAGGTCACGCGCGGCCTCGACGAGTCCCAGGTCGATGCGTTCGATCGCCGCGTACAGCGGCAGGATCATGAACGGCATGTACCCGTACACCAGCCCGAGCACGACGGCCACCGGCGTGAACAGCAGCCGTGTCTGTCCGAGCCCGATGGCCTCGGTCAGCTGCGACAGCGGCCCCGACGAGGACAGCAGCAGGCGCCACGCGTAGGTGCGGACGAGGAAGTTCGACCAGAAGGGGATCATCACGAGCACGAGAAGGATGTTGCGGACCCGCAGCGAGCGCGTGGCGATGTAGTACGCGAAGGGGTACGCCACGGCCAGGCACAGCGCGGTCGTGAGCAACGCGTAGCCCACCGACCGCAGCGCGATCTCCCGGACGAGGGGGTTGAGCAGCCGCGTGTAGGACGCGATGTTCCAGTCGGCGAGGATGGTCTGCCCGGTGCTGCCGCGTGTCGCGAACGAGTACACGAGCACGATGACCAGTGGCAGGGCGAACAGCAGGACCAGGTACAGCGCCGGCGGCAGGGCGATCCAGGCACCCCGGCGCGAGCGTTCGGCGGCGGCCGCGTGCTCGAGACCGGCGTCGGCCTCCGGCGACGCCTCGGGGTCGGGAACCAGCGTCTGGGCCATCAGGCGGACACCGCGACCGCGGCGTCGGGGCTCCAGTGGACCTGGACGGCGTCGCCCACCCCGTACCGCGGTCGCCCCGGCACGTTGCGGTGGCGCACGCGCAGATCGAGGTCTCCGGCACGGACGTCGTAGCTGACCGCGTTGCCCAGGTAGACGCGCCGGGTCACCTTCGCGTCCAACGCGTTGTGGTGCGGCTCGACCGTGGCGTCGGCCGCCTCGACGTGCAGCCGCTCGGGGCGCAGCGTCAACGTGACCTTCGTGCCGGCCGGGGCGTCGGTCGTCACGGCGACGACCTGGCCGTCACCCAGGGCGACCTGATCGGGGCCCTTCACGGTCGCGTTCAGCATGTTCGTGTCGCCGATGAAGTCGGCGACCATCGGCGACGTCGGGCGTTCGTAGATCTCCTCGGGGGCACCGACCTGCAGCAACCGGCCGGCGTCCATGACGCCGATGCGGTCCGACATGGTCAGCGCCTCCTCCTGGTCGTGGGTCACGTAGACGAACGTGATGCCCACGCGCGACTGGAGGTCCTTGAGCTCGAGCTGCATTGCCTGGCGCAGCTTGAGGTCCAGCGCGCCCAGCGGCTCGTCGAGCAGCAGCACCTTCGGTTCGTTGACCAACGCGCGCGCCAGTGCGACGCGCTGCTGCTGTCCACCCGACAGCTGGTTCGGTCGGCGCCGCTCACGCCCGGTCAGCTGGACGAGCTCGAGGGCCTGGCCGACGCGCCGTCGCGTCTCGTCGCGGTCCAGCCGGCGCATCTGCAGGCCGAACGCGACGTTGTCGTGCACCGACATGTGTGGGAACAACGCGTAGGACTGGAAGACGGTGTTGACCGGGCGCTTGTTCGGCGGACGCAGGCTCATCTGCTCGTCGAAGATGCTGACGGTGCCCGCGGTCGGGTACTCCAGCCCGGCGATCATGCGCAGCGTCGTCGTCTTGCCACAGCCGGACGGCCCGAGCAGCGAGAAGAACTCACCGTCGCGGATGTCCAGGTCGATCGCGTCGACGGCGGTCACCTCGTCGAAGCGCTTGGTCACCCCGCTGAGGCGCACGGCGCTGACGTCGCTCATCGCCGCACGTCCGGTTCCACAGCCAGCTGTACGCCCACTGCACCGTCCTGTCCATCGGGAGATCGTCGTCCGGCGGTGCCGGCAAGGTTGACGCGCCGCACGATCGTGGTGCGGTGCGCCCATGATCGTATGATGCCGCGTGCGGCGCCGTGGGCCGTTCGGTCAGCCGTGCGGCGTGCCGGTGTCCTCCAGCACGAGCCCGGCCGCGTTGCGACCGTTGGCGGCGATGACGCTGCCGCCCGGATGCGTCGCCGCGCCGCACAGGTACAGCCCCGGCACCGGCGTGCGCGCCGGCAGGCGGCGGTCCCACAGCCACTCCGGCCGGCACTCGCCCTGGAAGATGTGCCCACCGGTGAGCCCGATGCGGGCCTCGATGTCCGGTGGACCGAGGACCTCGCGGTCGACGACGAGCGTTCCGAACCCCGGCGCGATCCGTTCGATCGACGCCACGACACGGTCGCCGACGTCGTCGCGGCGGCTGTGCCAGTCGCCGCGCGCGAACGTGTACGGGGCGTACTGGCAGAAGGCGCTGACGATGTGCCGACCGGGCGGCGCGATCGTCGGGTCGTAGGCCGTGTGCACGTACAGCTCGGCCCACAGCTCGTCGGTCACGTCGCCCCGCACGGCCGCGCGGAACGACGCGTCGAGGGCGGCGGCCCCGCCGGTGGCGTTGACCACGGCCGTGCGGGGCGGCGCGCCGGGGAAGACCGGTGCGCCCGACAGCGCGAGGTTGACCTTGACGACCGCGCTGTCGGTCGGCTGCGCGCGCACGCGGTCGGCGAACGCAGCGGGTGGGTCGTCGAGCAGACCGAGCGTGCGCACCGGGTCGGCGTTGCTGACGACGACCGGCGCGCGCAGGACGGTGCCGTCGTCGCACTCGACGCCCACCCCCGGACGGATCCTGGCGACCGTGACGCCGGTGATGATCACGGCGCCGGCGGCGGCGGCCGATCCGGCGAGCGCGAACGACACCTGGCCCAGGCCGCCACGGACGAACCCCCACGCGCCGCGCCGGCCGTTCGTCCAGCCGCAGGAGTGGTGGAAGTGCACCGCGGCCGTCCCCGGGTCGTAGGGCGACGCGTAGGTGCCGATGATCCCCTGGCCGGCGAGTGCGTCGATCAGCCGCTGGTCGTCAAGGTATCTGGACAGCAGATCGACCATCGACAGCTCGAACAGCACGTCGAGCGCCTCGGCGTCGTGATCGAGCCGCTCGGCCAGCTCATCGCGGTCGGGAGGGGTGCCGAGCCAGACGTCCCGGTCGTCGGGCGGGCGCAGCGCGTCGGCCATGCGGTCGAGCAGGATCTGGTAGCGCGCGAACCCGTCGACGTCACCCGGTGCAAGGCGGGCCACCTCGGCCAGCGTCCGATCGTGGTCGCCCCACTCGACGAAGACCTCGCCGTCTGGCAGCGGCACCACCAGTCCCGGGTCCGGTACGACGACGTCGTACCCGTACCGTCGCAACTCGAGCTCCCGCACGACGACCGGATGGAGCAGGCCCGACAGGTACGCACACGGCGACACCCGGTGCCCCGGCCACGGTTCCTCGAGCGTGGCGGCACCGCCGACCCGGTCGCGGCGCTCCAGCACGACCACGCGGCGACCGGCCCGCGCGAGGTACGCGGCCGCGGTCAGGCCGTTGTGGCCACCACCGACGACGATGGCGTCCCAGGTCCGGTCCAGGTCGGTGGGGGCCACGGCGCGCACCGCGCCGTGCGGGTCGATCCAGGCTGGTGCGGTGATCATCGCAGTCAACGCTAGTGCGGGAGCCGGTCGAGCGACGTGAACCGGACACCGGTGACACGGTCGGGTGTGTCCCTGGTGTCCGTTTCGGGTCGGTGGGCGGGCCTGCGGAGCGCGGGCGGCACAGCGGAGCGGCGGGCGGGTCGCATAGGCTGCGCCCCGATCATGCGCTACTCCGACGTCAGCTTCTGGCTCGCGACCGCGGGCGACCTCCGACCCAGGCCGGCCCTGCGCGGCCGCCATGGCGTCGACATCGCGATCGTGGGTGGCGGTTTCACTGGGCTGTGGACGGCCTGGTACCTGTCGCTGCGCGACCCCGACCTGCGGATCGCGGTGTGTGAGGCCGAGATCGCAGGGTTCGGCGCCTCCGGACGCAACGGGGCGTGGTGCTCGTCGGGCATCGGCCTGTCCGCGTCAGGGCTGGCTGCGCGGTACGGACGCGACCGGGCGCGCGCGGTCGTGACCGCCATGCGCGACACGGTCGACGAGGTCGGGCGCGCGTGCGAGATGACGGGCATCGACGCGGCGTTCCGCAAGGGCGGCATGCTGCGCGTCGCCCGCGGCGTCCACGAGGTCGCGGGCCTGCGTGCCTCCGCGGAGGCCTACCGCACCCTCGGGGTCGACGACGAGATCCGCGAGCTCACCGCCGAGCAGGTGCGCGCGCGGGTGCGCATCGCGGGTGCTCACGGCGGGCTGTTCGACCCGCACTGCGCGACCGTGCACCCGGGGCGTCTGGTGCGTGGCCTGGCGTCCACGGTCGAAGGACGCGGTGTCGACGTCTTCGAACGCACGCCCGTCACGCGCATCGACCCCATCAGACCGGGCACCACCGACCGCGCGACCGTCCACACGCGCCACGGTCGGCTCGACGCCGGCGTGGTGGTGGCCGCGACCGAAGCGTGGACGGCTCGGCTGCCCGGCCTGCGGCGGTCGGTGCTGCCCGTCTACTCGCTGATCGTGCTGACCGAGCCCCTCGACGAGGCGAGCTGGGACGAGATCGGCTGGCAGGGCCACGAGTGCCTGTCGTCGCACCGCCTGACCGTCGACTACCTGTCGCGGACACCCGACGGACGCGTCCTGTTCGGTGGTCGTGGCGCGCCGTACCACTTCGGCTCGCGCGTCGCGGCACGGTTCGACCGCCACGCGACGACCCACCGGTTGCTGCGGTCCATGCTGACCTCGTGGTTTCCTGTGCTGCGCGACGCACGAATCAGCCACGAGTGGGGCGGCCCGCTGGGCATGCCGCGCGACTGGCTGCCCAACTTCACCTACGACCCCGCCACCGGGCTCGCCGGCGCCTGGGGCTACACGGGCCAGGGGGTCGCCGCGAGCAACCTGGCCGGGCGCACGCTGACCGATCTCATCACGGGGCGACCGTCACCACTGACGGCGCTGCCGATGGCTGGTCACCGCTCACGCCGCTGGGAGCCCGAACCGCTGCGCTGGATCGGCGCCCGCTACATCCAGCGGGCGTTGTCGCACATCGACCGGCGCGCGGAGCGGACCGGACGCCCGCCCAGTGGGCGCAGCATCGCCGAGCGCCTCATGCGGCACTGAACCCACCGTTCGAGCGAGCCGACGACATGACCGATCCCACGCCCCCGGCGGATCCCACACCCCGCAACGACACGCCGTCCCGACCGGACCGCCCACGTCCGGCGGATCCTGCGACCCCGGTCCCGCCCACGCCACCGGCCGATGCGCACCTCGCCCACCTCCACCCCGCGTTCGCCGGGGTGCCGCCGGCGGACCTCGGCGATCTGCGGTCCGGCATGGTCGCCATCGTCGGTGCCCCGTTCGACTGGGGCACGACCGCGAGGCCGGGTGCACGGTTCGGCCCGGAGGCGATCCGCACGGGCGACTACCTCGACCGGGACGGTGCGCGGCCCCACCTGACGGCCGGGATCGATCCGCTGGCGGCGCTCGACGTCGTCGACGTGGGCGACGTGGCGGTCGTCCCCGGCTACACCGAACTGTCGCTCGAACGCATCGAGCAGGTCGTCGCCGCGATCCGGCGCGCCGATGCAGTCCCTGTGCTGCTGGGCGGTGACCACACCGTGACGTTCCCGAGCGCCAGGGCAGTGGCCGGGGAGATCGGCGCCGGCGACGTCGCGCTCGTGCACTTCGACGCGCACGCCGACACGGCCGAGTCGCACTACGGACAGTTGCACGGCCACGGCACGCCGATGCGCCGACTGATCGAGTCCGGCGCCGTGCCGGGCTCCCGGTTCGTTCAGATCGGGCTGCGCGGCTACTGGCCGCCACCGGACGTGGTCGCCTGGATGCGGGCGCAGGGGATGCGCAGCTGGTTCATGGCGGACATCACGCGGCGGGGCCTGGACGCTGTCGTCGACGAGGCGGTCGCCACGGCGATCGGCGACGGCGCGCGGGGCGTGTACGTGTCGATCGACATCGACGTCGTCGACCCGGGCATGGCGCCGGGCACCGGCACGCCCGAGCCCGGAGGGCTGACCGCGCGCCAGCTGCTGGACGCAGTCCAGCGCATCGGGCGCGAGACCGACGTGGTCGGCGCCGACCTGGTCGAGGTCGCACCGCACTACGACCAGCCCGCCGACATCACGGCGCGGTTGGCGAACCGCGTCGTGCTCGAGCTGCTGACGGGCATGGCGCTACGTCGCGGCGGCCGGCGGTGACGCCTCGACGGTACGCGGGTTGGGGCCTGCCCGGCGGCATGTCACACTAGCGGCAACGACGCCACGGGCGGCCGCCCCCCACCATCGAGGCGAGCCACGAGCGGCGTCGTACACTGCCCGCCGGCCCGCGAGGCAGGCGGCAACAGGCAATTCGTGGGGCCTGGTTCCACGAACGACTGGCGGACCGGCTCCGCCGGACAGCAGACCACCAGAGAGGACGCGTCAGTGTCACAGCGCTACCCGCGCCGGATTCATGACATGAGGGCCGCGAGGCGTCGGTGGTCTGCGTGGACGATCGTGCTCGGCGTGCCGATCGCCGGGTGCGGCGTGCAGGAGCTGCCGCAGAGCGCACTGAACCCCGCCGGACCGGTCGCGCAGAGCCAGGACCAGCTGTGGGATCTGGTTTTTTGGATCGCGGTCGTCGTGTTCGTGATCGTGCAGGCCCTGATCCTGATCGCCGTGTTCCGCTTCCGCGACAAGGGCGGCGACGAGATCCCCAAGCAGGTCGCGGGGAACACGCGGCTCGAGCTGCTGTGGACGATCATCCCAGCGCTGATCCTGGTGGGCATCGCGGTGCCGACGGTGCGTACGATCTTCGAGCTCGCCGAGGACCCCGGCGAGGAGGCACTCGACGTCCGCGTGGTCGGCAAGCAGTACTGGTGGGCGTTCGAGTACCTCGGCGACGAGGGTCAGGGCGTCATCACCGCCAACGAGCTGCACATCCCGACGGACCGCCCGGTCGCGCTGAACATGCAGTCGCTGTCGGCCACGCAGCCCGATCCCGGCTTCGATCAGGAGCCCCAGGTAGGTCAGCCCGTGAGCAACGGGGTCATCCACAGCTTCTGGGTGCCGCGGCTCGCCGGCAAGCAGGACGTGGTCCCGGGGCACACGCGCCCGCTGACGATCCAGGCCGACGAGCCCGGGACGTACCCGGGCCAGTGCGCCGAGTTCTGCGGCCTGAGCCACGCACGGATGCGCTTCGAGGTCATCGCCCACGAACCCGACGAGTTCGAGGCCTGGCTGGCGTCGCAGACCGAGCCCGCCGAACCCGCCACGGACGCGCTCGCGGCGGAGGGCCAGGAGCTGTTCGAGTCGCAGACGTGCATCAACTGCCACGCGATCGACGGCTACGAGTCCGCGGCGGGCGGCGCGGCGGCTGAGGTCCGCATCGGTCCGAACCTGACGCACTTCGCCAGCCGCAACAAGTTCGCGGGCGGGATCTTCGACGTCGACGATCCCGAGCAGCTGGCCGCGTGGCTGCGCAACCCCCAGGAGGTCAAGCCTGGGTCGCAGATGCCCAACCTCGGGTTGTCCGACGAGCAGATCGACGCACTGTCGGCCTACCTGTACACGCTGGAGTGACCGCCATGTCCGCCCATAGCGACGCGAGAGGGTGCACCCGATGACCGCAGTCCCCGCTGACACCGGTTCGACCGGCCTGAGGATCCTCCAGCGGCCAAAGGCAACGACCGGCCTGTGGAGTTGGGTCACCACGACCGATCACAAGAAGATCGGCATGATGTACTTCATCGCGACGATGTTCTTCTTCGTCGTCGCGGGCGTCGAGGCGTTGCTGCTGCGCGTGCAGCTGGCCGTGCCGGAGAACGACTTCCTGTCACCTGAGCTGTACAACCAGCTGTACACGATGCACGGCATCACGATGGTGTTCTTCGTCGGCATCCCGCTGGGTGCGACGTTCTTCAACTACATCATGCCGCTGCAGATCGGCGCGCGGGACGTCGCGTTCCCACGCCTGAACGCGTTCAGCTTCTGGGTGTTCTGCGCGGCGGGCATCTTCATGTACTCCGGCATCGTGCTGGGTGGGCTGCCCGACGGTGGGTGGTTCAACTACGCCCCGCTGTCGACGACCGTCGGCCCCGACGTGTCCGGCTACACCACCGGCGGCGGCTCCGGCGAGTTGGCCTACCAGGTGCACTCCGGCCGCATGCTGCTGTACTCGGTCGGGCTCCAGATCGCCGGCATCGCGACGCTGGCGTCGGCGGTCAACTTCATCGTGACCATCCTCAACATGCGCGCTCCCGGCATGACGCTGATGCGCATGCCGGTGTTCACCTGGATGACGCTGATCGTCGCCTTCCTGCTGCTGTTCGCGCTGCCGGTGATCGGCATCGCGCTGTGGCAGCTGATGTTCGAGGTGCGGTTCGGCGCGAACTTCTTCAACCCCGCTGCCGGCGGCGATCCCATCCTGTGGGAGCACATGTTCTGGCTGTTCGGGCATCCGGAGGTCTACATCCTCGTCCTGCCCGCGTTCGGGATCATCTCCGAGATCATCCCGACGTTCTCCCGCAAGCCGATCTTCGGCTACACCGCGATGGTGTTTGCCGGAGTGGCCATCGGCTTCCTGGGCTGGGGCGTGTGGGCGCACCACATGTTCGCCGCGGGCATGGGTCCGGTCGCGAACACGGCGTTCGGTTTGACGACCATGTTCATCGCCGTGCCCACCGGCGTGAAGATCTTCAACTGGGTAGGCACGCTGTGGGGCGGCAAGGTCCGTCTGACCAGCGCGATGCTGTTCGCGATCGGCGCGGTCGCGATGTTCACGATCGGCGGCCTGTCGGGTGTCACGCACTCGGTCGTGCCGTCGAACTACCAGCAGACCGACTCGTACTACGTGGTCGCGCACTTCCACTACGTGCTGTTCGGCGGCCTGGTGTTCGGCGCGATCGGCGGCATCTACTACTGGTACCCCAAGGTCACCGGCCGCCTGATGAACGAGACGTGGGGCAAGATCAACTTCTGGACACTGCTCATCGGCTTCAACGTCACGTTCGGCCTGATGCACTTCCTGGGCCTGTGGGGCATGCCGCGGCGCATCGACACGTACTACGCCGGGTTCGGCTGGGAGCAGCTCAACCTGATCATCACCTACGGCGCCTTCCTGATCGCCGCGTCCATCGCACTGCTGCTGCTCAACGTCGTCGTGTCGCTGCGGCGCGGAAAGTTGGCGGGCGACGACCCGTGGGACGCGCGCACCGTCGAGTGGATGACCACGTCGCCGCCCGCGCACTACAACTTCGCCGAGATCCCCCAGATCAGCGCCCGCGACGAGCTGTGGCACCGCAAGCACGCGGTGTCCGACAGCGGTGACTACGTCCGTGTTCCGGCCGGTGGCTCAGGCGCCATCGTGGTGCGCGAGGTCGAGGACTCCGACATACACATGCCGGATCCGTCGGTCTTCCCGGCCATGTCGGCGGTCGGCCTGCCGATCATGGGCTGGGCGCTGTTCACCAGCGGCAACCTGATGATCGTCATGCTGGCGGTGGGCAGCGTCATCACCGTCGGCTCGCTGTTCGCCTGGGCGTTCGAACCCAGCGCCGAGGAAGGGCACTAGGGCATGGCAGAGCTCACGACCGCCGAGGCGAGTCACGAGGCGCACGCCACGAGCCTCGGGCTGTCCAACGAGAAGATCGGCATGTGGACCCTGCTGGGTTCGGAGTGCCTGTTCTTCGGGGCGCTGATCTCGGCGTACCTGGTCTACTACGGGCGCTACAACGGCCAGCCGGAGATCTCGCCTGCGCTGTTCGACATCCCGTTCACGTCGGTCAGCACGTTCGTGCTGCTGATGTCGTCGCTGGGCATGGTGCTGGCGCTGTCCTCTATCCAACGTGGTGACGACCGCGCGTTCCGCGTCTGGATCCTCGCCACCGCGATGATGGGTTCGGTCTTCCTGTCCGGCCAGATCTACGAGTTCACGGTGTTCGTCAACGAGGGCATGCGACTCGACACGAGCCCGTTCTCCTCGGCGTTCTACCTGATGACCGGCTTCCACGGCATCCACGTCACGGTCGGCGTGCTGATGCTGATCACGCTGTGGTCACGGTCCATGAGCGGCCGGTTGACCTCCGAGAACAGCGAGGTCGTGGAGAACATCGGGCTGTACTGGCACTTCGTCGACATCGTGTGGATCGTCATCTTCACAGCCGTGTATCTGATCCCCTACGAGCAGGCGACGCTGTAGCACGTGCGCCGTAGTACCTGAGCCATAGCACCCAGAGAGGAGAGGTACGGACGTGTCCGACACCGACGACCGAGAGCATGCGGATCATCCAGACGCCTCCCAGTACATCGTCATCGGCATCATCCTCGCGGTCTTCACCGCGATCGAGGTGACGATCTCGTTCGCCTCGCTGTCGGCCAACGTCGCCATCCCCGCACTGATCGTGCTGACGGTGCTGAAGTTCCTGTTGGTCATCCTCTGGTTCATGCACCTGCGCTTCGACAGCGGCTGGTACCGCCGGCTGTTCTTCTTTGGCCTGGTGCTCGCGCTCGCGGTCTACGCCGCGACCATCAGTCTGATGCTGTACGCCGGCGGCAACTTCTAGCCGGCCCCGACCGCGTTCGATCGAAAGAGCGTCGTGGGGCCTGGTTCCACGAGCTTGGTCCTCCCGCTAACGCTCGACTCCCAACGACCAAATAACGGCTCCGCCGGACAGGAACACAGTATGGGCGACGACCTCCGCGACCGCTTCTTCACACCGTTCGTGCTGCCCGTCACGATCATCGGCGTGATGCTGCTGGTCGGCATCAGCCTGTCGAGGGTTCTGCTCACGGTGTCCGAGCTGGGGGCCTCCTTCGTCGCGCTGCTCGCAGCCGGCTACATCATGCTGGCCGCGTTCTGGGTCGAGGCGCGCAAGCGCATCTCGGCCCGGTCCCTCGGCGTCGCCCTCGCGATCGGCCTCATCGGGCTCGTCGGGGCCGGGGCGGCCGCATCGGCGGCGGGCATGCGCGACCTCGAAGAGCACAGCGCCTCGGAGGAGGGCGGCGGCGGTGACGGCGAGGGCGGCGGCGAGACCGCGTCGAACGAGCCGGTCTTCGTCGCGATCGACATCGAGTACGAGTCCGCACCCTCCGAGCTGCCTACCGGCGACGTCGATCTGACGTTCGAGAACAACGGGGCGATCGAGCACAACGTCACGATCGAGGAGCTCGGCGACGAGACGGTCCTCGATGCGGCGGGCGGCGACACCGACGAGGCCACGGTCACGCTGGAGGCTGGCGAGTACACCTACTACTGCAGTGTGCCCGGTCACCGCGCGACCATGGAGGGCACGTTCACGGTATCCGATTCGGCCGAGGCGGCCGCCGGGGGCGACGAGGCGCCGTCCGAGCCGGGCGCGGACACGTCAGAGGCCGGTGCGGCGGCCGAGGGAGCGAGCGAAGGCTGACCGGCGGTGCCCGTGCCGGGCGAGCGCAGCGAGCCGGAGGGCAGGGACCAACAGCGTGAGGGCGAGCGCAGCGAGCCGGAGGGCGGGGACAGATTGGCGTTGACCGACTGGTTCGCGCGGCGCACGTTCTCGACCGACGACCTCGATCTGGATCGGGTTGTCGCCGCCAGGCACGCCACAGGGACGACCGTCAGCCTGGTCCTGCCCGCACGCAACGAGGCGATGACAATCGGCGGCGTGGTCGAGGCAGGCATGCGCCTGAAGGGCAGGCTGGTCGACGAGGTCGTCGTACTGGACGGCGCGTCGACCGACGGCACGGTCCGGATCGCCGCTGAGGCGGGCGCGACCGTCCACGACGACAGTGCGATCCTCGCCGACTTCGGACACGCCCGCGGCAAGGGCGACGCGCTGTGGCGCGCCCTGCGGGTCACGACGGGAGACGTGGTCGCCTACGTCGACACCGACATCCGCAACCCCGACCCACGGTTCGTCTGGGGGATCGTCGCTCCCCTGCTGCTCGATGATGGCATCGACTTCGTCAAGGCGTTCTACGATCGCCCCATCGACGCCGGCGGCGGGTTGCAGCCGAGCGGTGGCGGCCGGGTCACCGAGCTCATGGCCAGACCGCTCCTCAACCTGTTCTGGCCGTCGCTGGCGGGACTGGTGCAGCCCCTGTCGGGCGAGTACGCCGGACGCCGCACCGTGCTGGAGCAGGTGCCGTTCTTCACGGGCTACGGCGTCGAGATCGGCCTGCTCATCGACATCCTCGCGCTGCGCGGCGCCGATGCGATCGCCCAGGTCGACGTCGGTCGACGCGTGCACCGCAACCAGACGCTGTACAACCTGTCGCGGATGTCGTATGCGATCGCCACCGTCGCGCTGCGACGGCTGGCGGCGGCGGAGCGCGCAACCTTCGCCGACGCGCTCGACCCGCGCTACGTGCAGTTCGGCCGGGACGCCGACGGCCGCATCACGCTCGAACCGACCGAGGTGACCGACGTCGAACGCCCGCCGATCGCCACCGTGCGCTAGCGGGGAGACCTGTCAACGCCGGGACACGACAACTTCCCCACCGGTAGCCGGCAACCCCTGCGGGGAGACCTGTCAACGCCGGGACACGACAACTTCCCCACCGGTAGCCGGCAACCCCTGTGGGGAGACCTGTCAACGCCGGGACGCGACAACTTCCCCACCGGTAGCCGGCAACCCCTGTGGGGAGACCTGTCAACGCCGGGACGCGACAATCTCCCCACGGGTGGGCCGACTCTCACGCCGTCGCCCCGTGCGGCCCTCACCGCTTCTGGCGCATCCAGGCGACACCGTACGGCTCGAGTGTGAACGAGACGCGACCGTGCGCGTCGGCGGTAGCGGTGCGGTTCGGGTTTATCAGATCGACCAGTCGGCCTCGCGCGGTCACGCCGTCCGACGCGTCCGCCACGAACGCCTGCGGGCGCCCGGTGACGTTGTGCACGCACAGGACGTGGCTCGACCCGTCCAGCGCGCTGCGCTCGTAGGCCAGCAGCGTGCGCGGCGACGTGATGATGCGCTGCGCACCGGACGGGTGGAACGCCGGCTCGTGCGTGCGCACCCTGATCCGCGAGAGCAACGAGCGGAACGCGTGGTGACGCATGGACCTCGGGTCGTCGAGCTCCGCCTCCAGCGCGCCACGATCGAACTTCTGGCGGTTGATCGACCGCAGCCGCTTGGTCTGCCTGACGCCCTCGTGCCAGTTGCGGCTGCCGAGCAGCGCGTGCACGTAGATCGCGGGCATGCCAGCGAGCGACAGCAGGATCGACTGTGCGGCGAGGTTCCGCTTCAGCAGCCGCGCGAGCGTCTCGGTCGACCCGACCGGGTTGAGTGCGTCGAAGAACACCGTGTTGAGCTCGTACGGCGACTGGGAGCCATCGGGGTTCGACCGGTGCGAGACCCCACCGCCGTGGGCCTGGGCGAGGTCGCACAGGTGTGTGATCTCGGCCGGCGTCAGCAGGCCCTCCGCGGGACGGACACCGATGCCGTCGTGGCTGCCCAGGAAGTTGAAGAACGTCGTCTGCGGCGACGGCGTCGAGATCGTGGCGAGCCACTCCTGCAACTGGGACGTGTCCGCCAGGTGGAACGCTGACAGCGTCAGCGGCGCCAGCGGGAACTGGTACACCATGTGCGCCTCGTCGTCTCCGGAACCGAAGTAGGAGACGTTCTCGGCGTGAGGGACGTTGGTCTCGGTCAGCAGCAGCGTGCCGGGTGCGACGGCGTCGAACATCGTGCGCCACAGCCGGATGACCTCATGCGTCTGCGGCAGGTGGATGCAGGTGGTGCCGAGCTCCTTCCACAGGTACGCGATCGCGTCGAGCCGCAGGATGCTCGCGCCCTTGGCGACGTAGTCGAGCAAGACCTCGCTGACGGCGAGCAGCACCTCGGGGTTGGCGTAGTTGAGATCCAGCTGGTCGGCGCTGAACGTGCTCCACACGAAGCGCAAGCCCGACGTCGTCTCGATGGGCGTCAGCAGTGGTGTGGTGCGCGGCCGGGTCACCGACGACGTGTCCGCGTCGTAGGGCAGCTCGATCAGGAAGTCGGCGAACGCCTCGGCGTCGCGACGCCACTCGCGGACCCATGACCCGCGCGCAGAGACGTGGTTGATGACGGCGTCGAGGGTCAACCGGAAGTCGCGGGCCAGCATGGTCACGTCGTGCCACGTGCCCAGGGCCGGATCCACGGCGTGGTAGTCGGCCACCGCGAAGCCGTCGTCGGACGTAGCCGGGTACTGCGGAAGCAGGTGGACGCCGGTGATGGCGCCGGCCACCCGCTCCGACAGGAACTCACGCAATGATCGCAGGGGCGGCTCGTCGGGCTCACTGATCTGATCGGCGTACGTGATGAGCGCGACGTCACGTTCGTCGAACAGCGTGTCGCGGGCAACCCGATCCCCGACGTCGGCGGCGAAGCGCTCGAGCAGCCACCACAATCGGTCGAGCGTCGGATCGACCTCGTCGGTCGGATACAGCGCCCCGAGGTGGGTGCGCAGCCGCTCCCGGACCGCGGTGTCGAGGTGGTGGTCCTTCAGCATCACGGCGCCGCCGCGCCGCCGTCGGGTGCGCATCGCCGCGTCAGTTCGCCGTTTCCAGGCAGCGGGTAGGCTCGCGCCGGGGCGGCGTCGCCCGTCATCGTCACCAGGTCGCCGGCGGAAAGCGTTGCGGGATGAGCGAACACGCAAGGATCGAGCTCGACGGGACCACGTTCGAGGCTCCGGTCATCGTCGGCACCGAGGGCGAGCGGGCGATCGACATCCGCGAGCTGCGTTCGGACACCGGACTCATCACCTACGACCCGGGCTACGCGAACACCGGCAGCGTGCAGAGCGCCATCACCTTCATCGACGGCGAGCAGGGCGTGCTGCGCTACCGCGGCTACCCGATCGAGGAACTGACCGACGCGAGCTTCCTCGGCGTGTCCTACCTGCTGATCCACGGTGAGCTGCCCACCTCTGATGAGCTCGAGCGGTTCCGTACCAACATCACGCGACACACGTTGCTGCGAGAGGACATGCGTCCCTTCTTCGACGCCTTCCCGGCGGATGCCCATCCCATGGCCATCCTGTCGTCGGCAACGAACGCGCTGTCGACGTTCTATCAGGATCATTACGATCCGAGCGACCCCGAGGACGTCGAGATCTCGATCTTCCGGCTGATGGCCAAGCTGCCCACTGTCGCCGCCTGGTCCTACAAGCGGTCGATCGGACAGGCCTACATCTATCCGCGCAACGATCTCGACTACGCCCAGAACTTCCTGTCCATGATGTTCGCGGTGCCGGCCGAGCCGTACGTCGTTGACTCGGACGCTGCGGAGGCGCTCGAGATGCTGCTGGTCCTCCACGCCGACCACGAGCAGAACTGCTCGGCGTCGACGGTCCGCATGGTGGGGTCGAGCCATCTCAACCTGTACGGCTCGATCTCCGCGGGCATCACGGCCCTGTGGGGCCCCCGCCACGGTGGCGCCAACCAGGACGTGGTCAAGACGCTGATGATGATCGAGGCGTCGGATGACGACGTCGACGCTTTCGTCGCGCGCGCCAAGGACCCCGACGACCCATTCCGCCTGCCAGGCTTCGGTCACCGGGTCTACAAGAACTACGATCCGCGGGCCCGCATCATCAAGGACACCGCGGACCGCGTCGTCGGCAAGCTCGTGGGCAGCGATCCGCTGTACGACATCGCGAAGCGCCTCGAGGAGGTCGCCCTCAACGACGACTTCTTCGTGGAGCGCCGGCTGTATCCCAACGTCGACTTCTACTCGGGGCTGATCTACCGAGCGATGGGGATCCCCCTGCCGATGTTCCCGGTGCTGTTCGCCCTCGGGCGCCTGCCCGGCTGGATCGCGCAGTGGAAGGAGATGACGCACGACCCGCACACGCGGATCAACCGGCCCCGACAGATCTACACAGGCGCCCAGAAGCGCGACCTCACGCCGATCGACGAGCGCTGACCCTGCTACTCGAGCACGCCGCGCAGCGCTGACATCGTGACCGACGCCTGGGCCAGATCGGTGGTGTCCTCGTCCTCAGCCATCGCCGCCAACAGGCTCCAGATGCGCTCGACCTGCTGCGTGCGATCATCCAGCAGACGCCCCACGGCGTCCCCACCGTCGAGATCGGGTGCAGCGTCCATCGCCTGGCGGGCGACCAGCCGGCGCACGCTGTGCAGTTCGTCGAGCAGCGTCTTCTGCTCCCACTGCTGCCAGCGCCCCTCGGGCGACGTCGCGTTGATCTTCACGCGGAGCTGCTCGAGCGGCAGCTCACGGCCGACCTCGATGAAGGCCGCGGCGACCTGTTGCACGGAACGTTCACGCTCGGCGGCGATGTCGGCGACATCTGGCACGTAGACGAGGTCCGGCCGGGACACGAGACGTTCAGCCACGTCTCGGTCGACCCCGGCGTCGACGACCGCCGACACGAGATCGCGTCGCTCGACGGCAACCCCGTGCGGCGGGTCGCTCGGCCACACGTCCTCGAGCTCGAGGAACGCGCTGCGATCGCGTTCGATCCGCGCCTGGAGGTCGTCGGGCAGCCGGCGGGACGCGTAGCGCCGCGTGTAGCTTCCCACCAGCAGATCGACCGGCCTCTTGAGTTGCCGCTGCAGGCCCGGTGCAAGGATGTCATCCATCCCCTCGATGCACTCCCAGTCGCCGGCCGCACCACTGACCTGCCGCGCGAGCCAGTAGGCGCCCGCCACCTGGGCGACGCTGCAGCCCAGCTGGTGCACGGTCCTGCTCACCGATGTGATGCCCAGGTGGTTGATCAGGTCGTTGGCCAGCAGCGTCGCGATGAGCACGTCGTGCAACCGGTGCTGTTGGACGAGGTCGGCGAACCGGTCGATGATCGCGTCGGGGAAGTACTGGTCGGTCAACGCGCCGAGACCGTCGCGTCCCGGCAGGTCGCTGTCGGCCAGGCGAGCTGCGAGATCGGACTTGGCGTAGCCGACCAGCAGTCCCAGCTCGGGGCGCGTCAGTCCCCCGCCGGCCTGCTGGCGCCTGGCGATCTCCTCGCTGTCCGGCAGGGCTTCGACGGTACGGTCGAGGCGGCCCGAGGACTCGAGGTCGCCCATGAGCTGCTCGTACGCGTCGAGCTCTGCCGCGCTGTCGATCGATTCCTCGCTGATCAGTCGTGTCTGCGCAGCGACGTCGTCAAGCACCTTGTCGGCGACGTCGTCGGTGACGTCGGCGAGCACCTGGTCGCGGTCGTCGGGCTCGAGCTCACCGGCGTCGATCGCCTGGCGCAGCAGGATCTTGAGATTGACCTCGCGGTCCGACGTGTCGACGCCAGCGGCGTTGTCGATGGCGTCGAGGTTGATGCGCCCCCCGCGACGGGCGTACTGCATCCGCCCGCGTTGGGTGACGGCCAGGTTGCCTCCCTCACCGATGACGCGGGCGCCCACCTGATCGGCATCGACCCGCACGGCGTCGTTCGCGCGGTCGCCGACGTCGGCGTGACGCTCGGACGACGCCTTGACGAACGTCCCGATCCCGCCCGCGAACAGCAGATCGGACGGCGCACGCAGTAGTGCGCGGATGAGCTCGGGCGGGGTCAGCGACTTCTCCTCGCTGCGGATGAGATCACGCACCTCGTCGGTCAGCTCGATGCGCTTGATCGCCCGCGACCAGACGCCACCGCCCTCGCTGATCGCGTCGCGGTCGTAGTCCTGCCAGGTCGCGCCGGGCTTCTCGAACAGCCGCCTGCGCTCCTCGTACGACGCCTCGGGGTCCGGATCGGGGTCGATGAGGATGTCGCGGTGGTCGAACGCTGCGACCATCTTCACCGCGCGGCTGCGCAGCATCGCGTTGCCGAACACGTCACCCGACATGTCGCCGATGCCGACGATCCTGATCGGCTCGCTCTGGACGTCGATGTCCAGCTCGCGGAAGTGGTGCCGGACCGCCACCCAGGCACCGCGCGCCGTGATACCCATGTCCTTGTGGTCGTAGCCCTGCGAGCCACCCGACGCGAACGCGTCACCCAGCCAGTAGTCGTACTCCCCGCTGATCGTGTTCGCGACGTCCGAAAGCGCCGCCGTCCCGCGATCGGCGGCGACCACGAGGTACGCGTCCTCACCGTCGTGGCAGACCACCTCCTCGGGATGACGCACCTCGCCGTCGACGATGTTGTCGGTCACGTCGAACAGTGCGCGGATGTACGCCTCGTACTGGCGTCGGACCTCGTCGCCCATCTCGTCCGCCGGGACCTCACGTTTGCAGACGAACCCGCCCTTGGACCCCGTGGGGACGATCACCGCGTTCTTGACCATCTGAGCCTTCATGAGGCCCAACACCTCGGTGCGGAAGTCCTCCTGACGGTCGCTCCAGCGGACACCGCCTCGCGCGACGGCTCCACCGCGGAGGTGGACGCCCTCGATCTGCGGGCTGTAGACGAAGATCTCGCGGTAGGGCACCGGCTTCGGCAGGTCGGGGATCTCCGACGAGTCGAACTTGAGCGCGATCTGCGGCGGCCGCGGGTCGCGGTACCGGTTGGTGCGGACCGTGGCGTCGATCAGCTCCAGGTACCCGCGCAGGATGCGGTCCTGGTCGAGCCGGTTGACCCCCTCGAGCTGGGACAGCAGCCAGGCGCGGCTGTCCTCGACGCGGTCACCCCCGGCGACGCCGGGACGGAACCGGGCCACGAAGTACTCGAGCAGCGCGCGGGCGATCTCGGGGTAGGCGCAGAGCGCGTCGTTCTGGAACTGCGCGGAGAACGTGGTCCCGACCTGGCGGCGGAACTGCCGGTAGGCGCGGATCACCGCGACGTCCCGCCAGTGCAGCCCCGCCAGCAGCACCAACTGGTTGAGCGAGTCCGCCTCGGCGTGGCCGGCCCAGATCGCCGACGCGGCGCCGGCCAGGCGGCGGCCGTCGTCATCGAGGTGGAACTCGGTCTCCACCCGCAGCCGCACGCCGTAGTCGTGGATGCGCAGATCGAGCCCGTCGTGGCCAGCTTCACCGTGGTGCAGCACGTGCGGCACGGACTCGACCACGACCAGACCCAGGCTCTCCAGGATGGGCACGAACCGTGACAGCTCGACCGCCGGACCCCGCCGGTACAGCTTGAACCGCAGGTCGAGTGCGGGGCCGGCGCCGCCCGAGCGGTCGGCGATCGTCACCCGCATCTGAACATCACGCTCGGGCTCGCCGTCGTGCTCCTGTGCGTCGGCGGCCAGCGCCGCGAGCGCGCAGCAGTCCTCGACGGCCTCGTCCGGCGTGATGCTGTCGCGGTAGGTCGCCGGCAGCCGATCGATCCACGGTGCGACCTCATCGGCACGGCCGGCCGCGCGGGCGGCCTCGAGCAGGCGCTCACCCCACGTCCGGCTGAGCTCGACGATCTCCGCGCGCAGGCCGTCGGTCAGCTCGTCGATGCCCTCGGTGACGTCGGCGTCGGCCTGGAGGACGTAGGTCAGCAGCGACTGGCCCTCGTGGATCCCGACGAACGGCTCGGCCTGCACACACGACAGGCGTCGGGCGACCAGCTCGTCGATGCGGCTCCGCAGGTCGGCGTCGAACCGGGCGCGGGGGACGGCGATGACGATGACCACGGCCGCGGACGGCTCGTGCGTCCAGGTGAGCAGGCGGATGGTCGCGCGCTCGTCGCGGACGAGTGCGTCGAAGACCTCCGCCAACTGCTCCGGACCGGTGGTGAACAGCGCGTCCTTGGGCAACGCCTCGAGCACGGACCGCAGCATCCGCTCGTCATGGGAGTGGGCGACGACGTCCTCAGCCGCCGTGACTTCGTCCACCCAGCCGCGTAGCACCGGAATGGCCGTGACGGGCTCCGACGTGGCCTTCTTCGCGAACAGCCCCACGATGCGGTGTGCCGTCGTGACGCCGTCCGCGTCGTCGAGGCGCACGACGATGTCGATCATGCGCTCGTTGCGATGGACGGTGCTGCGCTCGTGCGTCAGCGAGACCGACAGCAGCGGACCATCGGCCGCCACCGGACCGGCCACGTCGATCACCAGTCCGGATGCGTGGTCGTCTGGCCTGTCGTCGGGCCGGCGGAACACCCCGAGCTCACTGCCACCCACGACGGTGGTCTCGCCGTCGGCGTGCCGATGGTCGACCACTCCCAGGAAGACGAAGTGGTCCTCGAGGAGCCAGCGCAGCAGCGCGTGCGGTTCCTCGGCCTCGTCGAGCTCGGCGACGCGGTCGGCGATGCGCTCGACCCGCGCCCGCATGGCGTCGAAGTCGCCGGTGGCCCGGCGCACGTCGCCGAGGACACCTCGCAACTGGTCGCGCAGCCTCTCGATGCGGTCCTCGTCGAGCCTGCGGTCGAGCTCGACGTGGATCCAGGTCTGGCGCTCCTCCGCGCCACGCGCCGACCGCAGACCGCAGATGGTCCCGTCGTCGTCCCGCTCGACGCCGAACTCGGGATACGCGTGGCTCGCCATCTGCAGACCGGACAGCTCGAGGCGGCTGGCCACGGTCGACATCAGAAACGGCGCGTCCTCGACAACGACCGAGATGACGGAGCCGGCGTTGGTCGACGGGTTGTAGACCTCCAGTGCCAGCGTCCCGCGTGACCGTTCAGCGATCAACCGCGCACCCTTGGCGATGACGGCGACACGCGTCTCGGGATCAGCCGGGAGCCCGTGGGGGTGGCGACGCAGCACCACCTCTGCGAGGTCGGATCCCAGGGCGTGCAGCGGATGGCGCAGCTCCTCCAGGACCCCCGCGACGACGTCGCTCGACTGGACGGTCTGGCTCATCTCGGCCCCGGTTCACCCCGGCAGGAACGCCAGCAGGACGCGCCGTCTGGGGTTGTCGACGTTCGGATCGACGAACACAACCGATTGCCACGTTCCCAGCGCCAGCTGGCCGTCGATCACCGGCAGCGTCAGTGACGGTGAGACGAACAGCGGCAGCACGTGGTCGCCCCCGTGCCCGGCGCTGCCGTGCTGATGCCGGTAGTGCTGGTCGTCGGCCGGCAGCAGCCGCCGCAGCACGTTCTGTGCGTCGATCTCGCTTCCCGATCCCGTCTCCATCAGTCCCAGACCTGCGGTGGCGTGCTGCGCCATCGCATGGCAGAGACCATCTCCGCGTCCCCGCACCCACTCGGAGACCGGGCCCGTGATGTCGACGACACTGAACTGCTCACCTGTCGTGATCGGGATCGAGGTCGTGTCCATCTGTCGCTTCTACCACGCCGCGCTGACGGCCACACCGACGTTGTCGCCGGCGCCGCCACGCCGTGCCTGGTCGAGCAGCGCATGCGCGGCATCCGCGGGTTCGTCGACGCCGGCGACGGCGACGGCGGTGGCCGACGACACGGTGAGGTGGTCGGGAAGGTAGTCCGTGTAGCCATCGGTGGCGAGCACGACCCACGCTCCGTCGGGCACCGCGATCCGCCCCGACGCGAGCGACCGGGCGAGCGCCCCGCGGTCCAGACCGTCACCGAAGAACCAGCGGGTCGCAGCCGGCAGTGGGCCCGTGCGGCGAGCGCTGACGATCGTCAGCGCCGAGTCACCCGCTGCGAACCACCACAGCTGGGTGGCCGTGCGCAGGGCGACGACCATCGTGGTGCGCGACCGCGGCCCGTCGGCGGCGTTGGCGGCGGCAATGCGCCGCTCGACGGCCTCCGAGACATCGAGGACGGTGTCCTGGTCGAAGTGCTCCGGCACGGCATCGGCGAAGGTGTCCATGACCTCGGCCACCGCGACGTGTGACGCCCGATGGCCGTTGTGGCCGTCCGCGACGATCAACAGGTGGCCGTGGTCTGCCACCGAGCACGCCACGACGTCCTCGTTGGGATCCACGTACGCGTACGGCTTCGGCATCCACCCCCGTGCCAGCCCGACGGCCGCCCGACCCCCGGCGTCAGCGACCGCGACCTGACCGGACAACCGGTGGGCACGGCCCAGCAGCGTCGCCGACGTGACACCCGTGTCCGGGGCGTCAGCGATGCGGTCGTGTCCACGGGGCATCATGGGCGCATGTCCTTGGAGGATCATTCCACGGCGTCGCGTGTTTCACGAGGCGCAGCTCTGGCGCGCCTGTCGGCATCCACCAGCGCGAACTACCTGGTCTCGCGTCTGCGGGGCATCGGCGACCACGACGAGGCCGACCTGCGCTTCCACGCGGCCACGGCCGACAAGATGCTCGACCTGCTGGGCTCGATGAAGGGCGCGGCGATGAAGATCGGGCAGCTGGCGAGCTTCGTCGATCTGGATCTGCCGCCCGAGGCACAGGCGACGTACCACGAGGTGCTGGCCGATCTGCGTGACGCGGCCCCGCCGGCCGATCCCGCCGCGATCCGGGGCGTGGTGACCGAGCAGTACGGCGCGGATCCCGCGCAGGTCTTCGCGGCGTGGGACGACCGACCGCTCGCCAGCGCGAGCATCGGCCAGGTCCATCGGGCGCGCCTGCCGGACGGGACCGATGTCGTCGCCAAGGTCCAGTACCCCGGGATCGCCGAGGCCATCGAGTCGGATCTGGCGAACGCCGAGCTGTTCGCGCCGCTCGCGCGCATGATCTCGCCCAACCTGCGCATCCGTCCGCTGATGGACGAGCTGCGCGACCGCATGGTGGACGAGATCGACTACCAGCGCGAGGCGGAGTACCAGGCGGCGTTCCACGAGCGTTACGACGACCATCCCTTCATCACGGTACCGCGGGTGCACACCGAGTACTGCCGGCCGCGGATCATCGTGATGGACCACGCGCGGGGTGCGAGCTTCGACGAGATGATGCGTACCAGCACCGAGGCGGAGCGGCAGCGGTACGGCGAGATCATCTACCGCTTCGTCCACGGCTCGCTGCACCGGTTCCGGCTGTTCAACGGCGATCCGCACCCCGGCAACTATCTGTTCCCCGGCGACGGCCGCGTCGTGTTCCTGGACTTCGGCAGCGTGAAGCTGTTCTCGTCCGCCACCCGGGACGCCATCCGCGAGCAGCTGCACTCGGTCCGTCGCGCCGACGTCGAGGAGCTCACCGCGCTGCTCGACCGCGCCGGCTTCCTGCCCGAGCGTGGCGCACGCGAGGTCGATCGGAATCGCCTGATGGCGTGGTTCCGCATGTTCAACCGGCCCATCCTCGCCGATGCGCCGTGGACGTACACACCGGAGTTCGCCCGCGAGGTCATCCGTTCCACGACGGATCCGCGCGCTGGATACCTCGATCTGCTGCGTCAGCTGAACCTCCCGCCCGATTACCTGCTGCTCAACCGCATCCAGTGGGGGGTCAACTCGATCCTGGGACGGCTGCGCGCGACCGCGAACTGGTACCGGATCAGCGACGAGTTCATCCGCGGTGCGCCACCGTCCACTCCGCTCGCGGAGCAGGAGGCGCCGTTCATCGCGGCGTCGCCGTTCCTGGCGTGAAACGTGCCGCGGCGCCGGCGTGCCGGCGCCGCGGACGCGAAGGCACCCCTACCAGGGCGCGAACGGCGGGTCGATCAGGCGCTCACCTCGCTCGAGGGCGGCGACCCGCGCCATCTCGTCGTCGGACAGGTCGATGCCGGACGCCGCGAAGTTGGCGGTGATGTGCTCCGGCGACGTGGCCTTCGGGATGGCCGCCACGTGGTCCTGCGCGATCAACCACGCCAGCGCGATCTGTGCGGCGCTCGCTCCGTGGTCCGCGGCGATCGCCTCCAGTGTCTCGTCGCCGAAGACCTTGCCGCGCGCCAGTGGCGAGTACGCGGTCAGCAGGTGGTCGTGTTTGCGCGCCAGGTCGATCAGCTCGTCCTGCCCGAGGAACGGGTGGTACTCGACCTGGTTGGCGAAGACCGGCGCATGATCGACCGCGCGCTCGATCAGCTCGGGCGGGAAGTTGCTCACGCCGATGTGGCGGACCCTGCCCTCGTCGCGCAGCGTGGCCATGGCGTCGAGGGTGTCCTCGAGCGGCGTGCCACCCACAGGCCAGTGGATCAGCAGCAGGTCGAGGTAGTCGGTCCGCAGCCTGCGCAGGCTCGCCTCGGTCGAGGAGCGCACATCCTCGGGGGTGTGGTTGTCGTTGTCGATCTTCGTCGTCAGGAAGATGTCGCTTCGGTCGATGCCACTGCCCGCCAGCGCCGCGCCAACGCGGTCCTCGTTGCCGTACGCCTGCGCCGTGTCGATGTGGCGGTAGCCGACGTCGAGCGCGTGGCGTACGCCACCCTCGCACTCGTCGCCGGCGAGCTGGAACGTGCCGAAGCCCAGTGCCGGCACGGACGTGCCTTTGATGGTCTCGGTGCGCATGACGACGTCGCTCCTCCGGAGGTCGCGGACATGTGTCGAATCCGACCCTGCATACGTACCCGCTCCCGCCGGGGAGCTACACGCGCGAGCCGTCGCTGCGGACAGACCGACCCGAAGCCGGCTCGTCGAGCGGTCGGGCCGGGACCGACGCCGGGATCAGGCGGCGGCCCGCGCGCTGTACTTCGGCGAGGGGCCGTACTGGTTCGGGTCGCGGTTGCTGTCCAGCACGTAGAAGACGAACAGGACGATCGGGCCGATCAACGGGATCAGGGCGATGAGCAGCCACCACCCCGACCGGCCGGTGTCGTGCAGCCGCCGGATGGCCACCGCGAGAGCGGGGACCAGCACGACGACGGCGTACAGCCCGCTGAGCACCGGCAGGTTCTCACCGAACAGCACGCGGTCGATCAGGCCGAGCACGACGGCGATCACCGTGTTGACCAGCACGAACATCCAGTACTCCTGGCGCCCCGTTCGCGCCGCTGATCGCCCGCCGCGGACCGTGCGATCGCGCCGAGGAGGCCGGGGCGGGAATCGAACCCGCGAATAAGGGCTTTGCAGGCTGCTCTAGGCGCCTCAGCGACCCACATTCCGTAACATCACGCACCACTTCGATGCACCTCGGAGCCGGGTGCGGAGGGGTGACTGCTACAGAACTGCTACACGCGGGGCGTCGGACGGCGCTCGATTCCAGAGATCAGGTCGACTCCTCCGGCCAGGTCGCCGGTGACCGCGCGGTGTGCACGACACGCAGCACATCGATCCGGTCGGGCTCGGTGAACCGGTAGAACACGGCGTACGGGAACCGCCGCAGCAGCGCCCGCCGGACCGACTCATAGCCCTCGACCACCGAGGCGCTGCGGGGGAACGCCTCCAGCATCGCGAACAACCGATCGAGGTCCTCGGCCAACCGCTCGGCGAGGCCTGGGTCCGCGTCCGCGTAGTACTCGCGCGCAGCGCGGATGTCGTCGACCGCCGCCGGCCGAAGCAGCAGCTTCACTCAGTCGGCCACTGCTCACTACGGACGTCGTCCCACGACCGCCCAGACTCGGGATGGTCACGCAGGTCCGCCAGCGCACGGTCGAGCATGCGCCGCTCCTCATCGGTCGGGACGTACACGGGCTCGCCAAAGTGCGTCCGCAACGCCTCCTGGATGACCTCGGAACGCGACCTGTGCTCGATCTTGCGAGCCCGCTCGACCATGTCGAACAGCTCCTCGGGCAACGTCACGGCGACCTTCTTGACAGCCATCAGCGGCAATCTCCCTTGGTATGACAACATCATACTAACCCGCCCACCTACGGTCGCGCCTACGGCGACGTAGCGAGTCGAGCCGTGCGGCGTGGTCGCAGGTCTGCCACGCCGCGTCCGT
This sequence comes from Euzebyales bacterium, assembly GCA_036374135.1. NCBI lineage: Bacteria > Bacillati > Actinomycetota > Nitriliruptoria > Euzebyales > Euzebyales bacterium. The sequence goes on along the minus strand of DASUUK010000031.1, from coordinate 1,526 downwards.
CGCCGCCGCGGCAGTGACGGCCGCATCTGACTGCTTGGACGGCAGCCGCGCAGGGCCCGTCCGTGCGCTCGCCGCGCGAGTCTGCACTTGGAGCGGGTCGCGCTTCGGTCGCCCTTCGACGGTGACGCCGTGGGATGTCCGCGCCATGGGCCTCGTCCCAGGGTCGTGGCCCCGTCCGAACGGACAGGCCACCCTTGGTAGTGTGCGGCATACTCGATCGCACGTATGTTCGACCGTCGCCGAAGCCGTCCTGGGCGAGGCGACCTGCAGAGGATCTTCCATGGAGATCGAGCTCCCGGCCCGCGCGTTCGTGTTCTGGCCTGTCGGCACCGGTGACAGCACGACGATCAAGGTCAATGACAATCTGTTCGTCCAGGTCGACATCCATCACCAAGCCGCAGCGGACGACGATGAGACACCGGTCCACCCGGTCGTGGATTCCCTCATGGACATTCTGCCGCCTGATCCTGCGGACCCGGACCACAAGTACCTGGCAGTGTTCGCGCTGACCCACGCCGACTTGGATCACTGCCGCGGGTTCACCGCGTTGATGGACTTGGTCGACGCGGGCGAGTTGACGATCGGCGAGCTGTGGGCGACACCACGGGTGTTCCGCGACTACGAGGAGCACGAGAGTCTGTCCGAGGATGCGCAGGCGTTCGTGGATGAGGCGCTGCGCCGCGTCGATCTCATCTGTCTCGACGGTGACGCCAGCTCCGGCGATCGCGTCATGGTCATCGGCAACGACGACATCCTGGATGAGGATCGCTACGCCGAGCTGCCGCCCCGCTACAAGCGGCGGCCTGGTGAAGTGATCACGGAGCTGGACGGCGCTGACCTCGCCGGGACGTTCCAGGCGTTCCTCCACTCACCGTTCGGTGACGACAGCACTAGGGCGCGTAACGCCACCAGCCTGGGGATGCAGATCTCGCTGACGGAGGGCGACATGAGTGGCCGCGTGATGCTGCTCGGCGATCTGGACTATCCGCCGCTCAAGCGCGTGTTCATCGAATACAACCGGGATCCTGAGAACACGGCGTGGGACGTCCTGCTCGCCCCGCACCACTGCTCGAAGCTCGAAGTCGGTGATGTACTTCGCCGAGGAGGGTCACGACGAGCCGGTGCTCAAGCAAGACATTCTCGACGCGATTGAGGACAGCGCGGGTGAGACCGGTTGGGTCGTCGCAAGCTCACGTCCCGTGCCCACCACCAACCAGCCGGGCGACAATCCCCCACACGCGGACGCGAAGGCGCGGTACGAAGAAGTCGCGCCCAGCGGGTTCCTGTGTACCGGGGAGCATCCCGACGAGGACAGCGACGACCCGATCGTCTTCGCCGTCGATGTTGATGGCGTCCGCCTTCACGGTGACGACGCGTACCACAGCTCCACAGCATCGGCAGCGGTGGCGGCAGCCCGCGGCGGCGAAGCCGCGCACAGCGCCGCTGTCGGCTTTGGTTCGTGCTGACCGACGGCCAGAACCTCGCGCTCCAGCAACTGCGGTCGGTTCAGGCCGCCAATCCTGCGG